>NZ_DBHHEV010000007.1:0-20209 GCF_057238965.1 Peptidiphaga sp. | reverse complement strand
CCCGCCTCGCGCGCCGCTTCGAGGTTCGCGAGAGCCGCATTCGCGCCGGCGACGTAGGCCGCGTGATGCCGGTCGTGGTGAAGCTCCATGATTTTGGCGGAAATGTGCGGCTCGAGGGCTGCGTAGTCGTAGGGCAGCTCGGGAAGGGTGTAAGTCATTGTTCCTCCGGTGGGGCGCCGCCGTCGGCGGCATAGTCGGTGCGGCATGGCCGGTTGTGAAAACCGGCTGTCGGACGCTGTCAAGTATAGGGACGTTGGTCCGTGGCCGAGGTGCGCTTTCGTCCAACGGCGAAAACGCCTTTTGGCCGGGCAGGAGGCGGAGACTGCATCGGCATTCGCTACAATTGCCTTGGCCTACCCATCGACCACGGAGGATGCCATGAGCGAAACGAGCGCCTCGACGCAAACCGACGCGCTGGCCGCGGCGCAGGAGGGCGCCGGCGGGAAGACGACGATCCTCGTGTATTCGGACGATTCGAAGACCCGCAGCGAGGTGCGCGCCTCCGTCGGCCGGAGGGCCGCCAAGGGAATGCCCGAGATCGCCTGGAAAGAGGTCGCAACGCCCGACGCGCTTATGCTGGAGGTCCGCCAGGGAGGCTGTTCGCTTATGATTCTCGACGCCGAGGCCCCCAAACTCGGCGGAATGGGGCTGGGGAAGATGGTCCACGACGAAGTCGATCCGTCCATTCCCTTCATCCTCCTCGTGGCGCGCCCCCAGGACGAGTGGCTGGCGAGATGGTCCGGGGCGGCTCGAACTCTCACATACCCCGTCAATCCGCGCGAGCTTTCGGCGGCGGTCGCCGAGCTGCTGAGCACCGAGGAGAAATAGTGTCGCTTCCCACGTGGCCCGATGTCATCAGCCGGCTCGTCGGCGGCCGGGACTTGACCCGCGAAGAGGCGGCTTGGGCCGTCGATCAGGCAATGGAAGGGGCGGCGACGTCGGCCCAGCTGGCCGGATTCCTCACGGCCCTTGCGGCCAAGGGAGAAACGCCGACGGAAATTCGCGGAATGGCCGACGCCATGGTTTCGCACGCTCTTCCCGTCGACGTCGAAGGCGAGGTCCTCGACATCGTGGGCACCGGAGGGGACAGGCTCCAGACGGTCAACATTTCCACCATGGCCGCGCTGGTCATCGCCGCCGCGGGCATCCCGGTGGTCAAGCACGGGAACAGAGCGTCGTCGTCGGCCTCCGGCTCGGCCGACTGCCTCGAAGCCCTCGGTGTCAACCTCGACCTTTCCGGCGCCGACGTGGCGCGGATTTTCAACGAGTTGGGCATCACCTTCATCTTTGCGAATGTCTTTCACCCCGCTATGCGTTTCGTTGCGCCGACGCGCCGCGAGCTGGGCGTCGCCACCGCTTTCAACATTCTCGGCCCGCTGACGAATCCTGCGCGCCCGGCCGTGTCCGTCGTCGGCGTCTCCCGGCCGGACTACGCGGAGCTGGTCGCGGGAGTCTTGGCCGAGCGCGGTTCGCGGGGCCTAGTGGTGCGCGGACGCGACAACGGGATGGACGAGCTTTCCTCCGTGACGGTCAACGACCTGTGGGAGATCGAGGGCGGCCGCGTTGAAAGGCACGAGTTTGACGCCGTCTCGGAGGCGGGGCTCGCTCCGGCGACGGTCGACGATCTGCGCGGAGGGCCCCCGGCTTTCAACGCCGAAGTCGCCCGCGCCTTCCTTCAGGGGAAGACAGGGGCTGTGCGCGAGGCCGTGCTGCTCAACGCGGCGGGCGCCTTCGTGGCCGCGGGAACGCTTCCGGGCACGGGGGCGCAGAACGGCTCCTTCGCCGAACGAATGCGCGCAGGAATGCAAATCGCGGCCGACACGGTCGATTCGGGCGCGGCGGCTCGGCTTCTCGACAGGTGGATCGCCCTGTCGAACGAACCGGCTTCATAGGGCTTTCCGAAGGGCCAGTAGGGCTCGAAACTTCATAAGTCAGACCCAGAGGCTTCGACGCATGGCGTTCGCGAAGCTCCCCGAGCTCTTTGCGGGATCCAAAGCTCTGTGCCCGCCGGGATCCAAACCTCTGTGCCCGCCGCCTCCTCAATCGGCGTCCGGCCCGGCTCAATCTGGGGGCTCAATCGGCGTCCGGCCCGGGAAGCGAAAATCTGAAAGCGCTGGCTCGGGGAAGCGCCAGGGGCTCCTCGCCCTCGAAGGAAAGCAGGCGGACGGTCGGCTTCCACAGCCATGCGGCGAGCAACTCGGTTTCCTCGACCGACGCGACGTCCCCGGGGGCGGCGGGCCTGTCGGTCTGACTCGCCGAGGCGACAAGCTCGGCCGCCAGCTCCCTCGGATCGGCGCTTCGGGGGCAGCGGCCCGTCGCGGCCAGGCGGCCCCAGCGGATCACCGCCACGTCCCACGATCCGTCGTCGTCGCGCCGGGCGCCGACGATCTGACGCGCCGCCAGAAGCGGAAGGATACGTTCGCGCCGTCGAGCCACGTCGATCACGCAGCGCAGGCGGTCGCGCTCGACGGCGGCCTGTTCGAATCTCTCGGCCGCGGCGAGGCTCGCCAGCCGTTGCATGCTGCGCTCCCACAGGCCGTCGAGGTCTCCGCCGAGAATCGAGCTCGCGGCCGCAAGCGAGGGGGCGTCGGGGTCGCCTGGCAGCGCGCAGGGCGCGGAGCAGCGGCCCATGGCATGCAGATGGCACGGGGCCTTTCGTCCGCTGGGCTTCGCGGGAAGACGCGCCGTGCATGTGCGCAGGCGGGCGTCGTCGGCCACAAGCTCGGCGGCCTGCCGCGCCGCCTTGCGGGATCCGAACGGGCCGAGGGCGGCCGCCGCATCCTCCAGGGCAAGGGACGCCGTCACCTTGAGCCGAGGGTGCGCTTCGTCCGTCAGCGCAAGCCATGGACGGTTGTCTGGACGGCGCGACCGGCGATTGTATGGCGGGTCGAATTCCGCGATCTGGCGCAGTTCCAGGATCCGCGCCTCGAGCACGGTCGGTGTTTCGTCGACTTCCGCGCGCTCGGCCAGGTCCGCCATCTCGGCCATGCGCTTCCGCGTTTCCGCGGCCGTGAAATATTGGCGTACGCGCGCACGGAGATTGGACGAGGAGCCGACGTACAGGACGTCGCCGGCGGGGCCGATGAAACGGTAGACGCCCGGGGAGCGGGCGATTCCGTCCGCCAGGCGCGCTTTCCTCCGCCGCGCTTGGGGAACCGGGTCCGTCGCGGTTGCGAGGTCCTCCAGATGCGTCACTCCGAGCGGCCCGAGCCTGCCCAGCATTGCGTGCAAAACGTCCACTGTGGCTCGGGCGTCGTCGAGGGCTCGGTGGCTCGGAGCCGTCGTCGCCCCGCATGCGCCCGCCAGGGTTGAGAGTTTGAAGTTGGCAACCTCGTCTGAGGAAAAGGCGCGCCGGGCCAATGCGACCGTGTCGAGCACCCTGACGCTGGGCCACGCAAAATCGGCGCCTGCAAACGCCGCCTTGAGATGGCCGACGTCGAAGCGCGCGTTGTGCGCCGCCACGACGGTGGACGGGCCCGCGCAGAGAAACTCGATGAGGGAGGGGATGACCGCCGCGATCCTGGGCGCCCGGGCCGTCATGGCCGTCGTAATGCCGGTGAGCGAGGTTATGAATGCGGGTATCGGCTGGCCCGGGTTGACGAGGGTGGAAAACTCGCCGAGGGTTTCCCCGCCTCGCACCTTGACGGCGCCTATCTCCGTGATCGATTCGGGGCCCGGTTTGGCGCCCGTCGTCTCCAGATCGACGACGACGAACGTCACCTCCTCCAGCGGCGTGCCCAAATCGTCGAAGGACAGCTGGCCGGCGGGCCCGCCGCCGTCGAGGTCGAGGCGCGCGCCCGGCGCCCGGGCCCGCCGGTGTGCCCCCGCCCGGCCGTCGCTCAAAGCCTCGCGCCGTCGTCGAAGGGGTCGATGTCCTCCGACCGCGGCGACGTGAGGAACGCCGCGACTCCCGCGCAGACGAATCCGGCGGCGCCCCAGGCGAAGGCCAAAGGCGTGCCTCCGGGGGCGAGGTCGAAGGCGGCCAGGACTCCCATGAGCAGGAGCAGCCCGGCGGACAGCCAAAGGAACCGGGACATCGGGTGCCCCTCGGGGACCTCCTCGTCGATTGGCATGAGAGTGCCGAGTTCGACGACGTCGACCCCGTCCTCGACCTCCAGTCTTTCCTCTTCCGGCGCGCTCCAGTCGCGCGGGCCGGCGCGCAAATTCGCCACGACCTCGGGCTCTTCGAAGGAGGCGTCGGAATCGACTTCGCCGTCGAATCGGTCCGTGAAAGCGCCGTTGAAACGGTCCGCAAGGGCGCCGCCCAACCCGTCGTCGAAGCCGCCTTCGGAGCCTCCCGAGAGGCCGAGCCCGCCGTCGACGTCTTTGAGGTCGCCGCCGAGCTTGCCGTCGAGGTCCTCGAGTTCGGCGTCGAAGTCCTCGAGGCCGGCGACGATCTCCTCCCACCTCTCCTCGAAGTCGTCCCCGCCTCCGACGTCGCCTTCGGAGGCGCCCTTCGCCCTGTTTCCAGATGTGTTTCCAGATGCGCCCTTTACTCGGTCTCCAGATCCGCCCGTGGCGCCGTCGCGCAAGGCGCCCTCGACATCGTCGTCTCCCAAGCCGTCGCCGGAATCGCCGCGCGCTGTCTCATCGGTCATGACCTCCAGCATACTCATGCATAGAATGGAAGTGTGTGCGTGCCCGCGCACGAAGAACCAAGACCAAAGCACGAAGAATCACGACCAAAGAAAGGCTCACGATGACTGTTCGTCGCGTCGCATTGCTCACCGCCGGCGGTTTTGCCCCGTGCCTCTCCTCCGCCGTGGGAGGACTCATCCAGCGCTACACCGAGATTGCGCCGGACATCGAAATCATCGCCTATCAGTACGGATACCACGGCCTCCTGACGGGCAATTACATCGTGGTCGACGAGGAGGCGCGCCGCAGCGCACACGTTCTGTCCCGTTTCGGCGGATCGCCGATCGGCAACTCTCGCGTCAAGCTGACGAACGCGAAGAACCTCGTGGAGAGGGGCCTGGTCAAGGAAGGCGAGGATCCCCTCCAGGTCGCCGCTGAGCGCCTGAAGGCCGACGGCGTGGACGTGCTCCACACGATCGGCGGCGACGACACCAACACCACCGCCGCGGACCTTGCGGCGTATCTGAAGGACCACGACTACGAGCTGACCGTCGTGGGGCTTCCCAAGACGATCGACAACGACATCGTTCCGATCCGCCAGTCGCTGGGCGCTTGGACGGCGGCCGAGGAAGCCTCCGGCTTCGCCCAGCACGTCATCGGAGAGCATCGTTCGAACCCGAGAATGCTCATCGTCCACGAGGTCATGGGTCGCAACTGCGGTTACCTCACGGCTCAGTCCGCGCAGTACTATCACGCCTGGGTCGCCGAGCAGGAGTGGGCGCCCGCCCTCGGCCTTTCGAAGGAGCGGTGGGACGTGCACGCCGTCTATCTGCCCGAGCTGTCCATTGACATCGACGGGGAGGCCAAGCGCCTTCGCGGCATCATGGACGAGATCGGCAACGTCAACATTTTCCTCTCCGAAGGCGCCGGCGTCGATGAGATCATCGCCGAGAAGGAGGCGGCCGGCGAAGAGGTGGAGCGCGATCCCTTCGGACACGTCAAGCTCGACAGCATCAACCCCGGCCAGTGGTTCGCCAAGCAGTTCGCCGAGCGGATCGGCGCGGAAAAGGTCATGGTCCAAAAGTCGGGCTACTACTCGCGCGCGTGGCATTCGAATGCCGATGACCTCGCCCTCATCGGCTCGATGGTCGATATGGCCGTGGACTGCGCCCTCGAAGGCAAGCCCGGAGTGATCGGCGAGGACGAGGAGAACGGCAATGAGCTCTCCTGCATCGCCTTCCCGCGCATCAAGGGACACAAGGCCTTCGACGTCTCCCAGCAGTGGTTCGCCGACCTTATGGGAGAGATAGGGCAGAAGCTCGAGGCTCGCTGACACCCCGTCGGCAACCCGCCATTCCGGTGAAAACGCCGGCCGCCGCGACACGTGGACGGTCGGCGTTTGTCACGCGGCCTACGCCGGGAACGGTATGCTGGTCCGCATGTTCTCCAACGCGGATTCAATCGACGCTTTTGCCTCATGGCGCTCCCTTCCGGCGGAGCACCAGCCTCGGTGGCCCGACGAAACCGAGCTGAACGCCGTGGTCGATTATTTGCGCACCTTGCCTCCGCTGGTTTTCGCCGGCGAAACCGACCAGCTGTCGGAGGAAATGGCGGAGGCTTCGCGCGGCAGGGCTTTCGTTCTCATGGGCGGGGACTGCGCCGAGTCCTTCGCCGAATCCACGGCCGAGCGCATCCGGGCCAAGATCCGAACGATCCTTCAGATGGCCGTCATCCTCACGTACGGCTCCTCCGTTCCCGTCGTGAAGATCGGACGCATGGCGGGCCAGTACTCCAAGCCGCGTTCCTCCGCCACGGAGGTCCACGAAGGCCGCGAACTTCCCTCCTACTTCGGCGACGCCGTCAACGGCCACGAATTCACCGCCGAATCCCGCGAGCCCGACCCACGCCGCCTCGTCGAGGCGTATCAGCGATCAGTCGCCACCCTCAATCTCATTCGCGCCTTCACCCAAGGCGGCTTCGCCGACCTGTCGAAAGTGCACGAATGGAATCAGGGCTTCGTCGCCAATCCGGCGTACGCGCGCTACGAGACCGTCGCCGCCGAGATCGACCGGGCCATGCGCTTTATGCGGGCGGCGGGCGTCGACGACCAATCGTTGCGCACCGTCGATTTTTACTCGGCGCACGAGGCGCTCATCCTTCCCTACGAGGATTCCCTGACGCGCATAGATTCGCGCACGGGCCGGCCCTACAACTGCTCAGCGCATTTCCTGGGGGTCGGCGAGCGCACGCGCCAGCCCGGCGGCGCCCACGTCGACATGCTGTCCAAAGTGGCCAATCCGATCGGAGTCAAGATCGGGCCCGATGCGAAGCCCGCCGACGTCCTCGCCCTCGTGGACAAGCTCAACCCCCGCGGCAAGGCGGGGCGTCTGACGCTCATCAGCCGCATGGGCGCCCGAAAGATCGCGGATCGCCTGCCGCCGATCGTCGAAGCCGTCCGAAAGGACGGCCGGCCCGTGACGTGGGTGACCGATCCGATGCACGGCAACACCATCTCGGCGTCGAACGGTATGAAGACGCGGCGACTCGAAGACATTTTGGCTGAAATCAAGGGCTTCTTTGCCGTTCACGGGGAATTGGGGACCCACCCCGGCGGAATTCACGTGGAGCTGACCGGCGACGACGTCACGGAGGTCCTGGGCGGCGCGGAGGAAGTCGTCGAGGACACGCTCGGCGAGCGCTACCGCACCCTGGTCGATCCGCGCCTGAACCATCAGCAGTCGCTGGAAATGGCCTTCATCGTGGCCGAGATGCTCCGCGACGTAAGCCTGTGACTACAGGGCCCCGATCGTCACCGTGGACCCGCGCGGGGCTTTCTTTCCCGACCTCGGAGACTGAATATTGACGGTGTCGTAGAACGCGCCGAAGAACCTGCGCTTCTTGACTGAGAAACCGGCGGATTTCAGCTCGGATTCGGCGTCGTCGGTGCTTTTGCCCAGGACGTTGGGCACGTCGACGAGGTTGTTGCCGGTGGAGACCTTGATCGTCACATTGTCGTGTCTGTGACCGCTTTCCCCTTCCTCAGGGTCCTGAGAGATCACCGCGTCCTTGGCGACCGAATCCGAGGCTTCTTCCTCGATCGAAACCGTGAATCCGGCGTTTTCGAGCTTGGATACGGCGTCGTTCTTCCACATGCCCACGACCTTGGGGACATTGATCGGCTCGCGTCCCCCGGAAACCGTGATCTTGACGGCCGAATCGTGCTCCACCCACGCGCCCGCCTTGGACGACTGGGCGATGACGCGGCCTTTTCTCACCGATTCCGAGTATTGGGTGGTCACCTCGTAGGAGAGGCGGGCCTTGCGGAGCGCCTCTTTCGCCTGCGCTTCCGTCTTTCCCGAAAGGTCGGGGACCTCCACCTTCTCGACCCCGGCCGACACGGTGACGGTCACCTTCGTCGAGGGATGAATGCTGGTTCCCGCCGCCGGATCGGTCGAAAGAACGCGGCCGGACTGGACCGAATCGGAGTACGACTCCTTCTTCGTGGCGCTCAGCCCCTTTGAGGAGAGCGCAGCGACGGCTTCCTTGTAGCTCTTTCCGGCGACCTTCGGCACGTCCACGCGCTGGCCCGGCCCCGCCATGAAGTACCACGCCGTTGCGATTATGGCGACGATGAGAAGGAGGGCGGTCGCGACGACGATGCGTTTTCTCGATTTGGCCGGTGCGACGCCGGAATTCTGTGCCGATGCGACGTTGGAATCCTGCAACGGCTCCGCGGCGTTTCTGCCTCGCCGGAACAGTCCGCGCCGGCGTTTCGTCTGCTGTGGAGACTGGGGGGAGGGCTGGGGCGAAGTATCGGGGGAAAAGGCTCCCTGCGGCGGGACGAGCACCGGCTGCGCGTCGACGAGCGTCGCCTGGCGTGCGGGCAGCTCGCTCTGTGCGGCGGCCTGGGCGGGCTGGCTCTTTTCGCCGACCGCCGCGCCGATGACTGCCGTCGGGTCGAGGTCGACCTGCGTGGCCTGTCCCAGGCCGGGGACGACGTCGACCCTGGTCCTTTCCGCGTGGGCCGCGCGCTTCGGCGCGACGGGTATGCGCTGGGAAAGGGCTTCGACGTCGATTTTTCGACAGAGGGCGATCAGGCCGTCGAGCGCCTCTTTGGCGTTGGCCGGCCTGTCTTCGGGTTTTTTCGCGGTAAGTTTTTCGACGAAGGCATCGACCTCGGGCGGCAGCCAGTCGGCTTGGTCGGCGATTCGCGGCATGTCGTCGTTGATCTGCTTGTACGCCGTGGCGATGGGGGTCTTGCCCGCGAAAGGAAGGGATCCGGTGAGGAACTCGTAGAGCAGGACGCCCAGGGCGTACAGGTCCGCCCGTTCGCCGGCGTCGCCGTCGGTGATGACCTCCGGGGCGAGATAGGCCACGGTTCCCATGACCTGCCCCGTCGCCGTCGCGTTTGACGTCACTGCTCGGGCGAGTCCGAAGTCCGTGACTTTCGCGTACACGTCGGGATGCGATTCCAAGGTCTCGGGAGGGCTCGGCACGGGGGCTGTCAGCATGATGTTCTCGGGCTTGACGTCCCTGTGGACGATGCCTGCGGCGTGGGCCGAGGTCAGAGCGCGAAGCACCTGTTCTCCGAGGGCCAGCGAGGTCCCCAGAGTGAAGCTGCCCAGGCGCGAAAGCTCGGCGCGAAGATCGGGGCCGGGCACATACTCCATGACGAGGTAGGCCCGCGTCCCTTCGGGGGAAGCCCACACGCCGCGGTCGTGGACGGCCACGACGTACGGGCTGGAAAGCCTCGCGGCTGCGCGTGCCTCGCGGTTGAAGCGTTCGGTGAAGTCGGGGTGCGCGCCCAGGTGCGTGTGCATGAACTTGACGGCGACGTCGCGCTCGAGGCGCTTGTCGCGGGCGCGATAAACGGTGGCCATCCCGCCGCGCCCGATGAGGGCCGTGATGGCGTAACGTCCGTCGACTACTGAGCCGATGAGTGAATCCGACACGAGTCAAGACTACTAAAGGCGCGGCGGCATGCCGAATGCCGACCGCGCCTTCAGACCGTCAGAAACGCGCCCGTGCCGCTTTGACCCTGTTGACGTATGCGACGGTGTCTGGTTTCATTCCGTTCTTTCGCACGCCGCCCAGGCCCTGGTAGTAGCCTGCGATTCCCTGGTCGACGCCGTCTGCGTTGCTCTGGAGGTAGCGGATGATGGCGACCCCGGCGACGGCGTTGTCATGCGGATCCAATAGGTTCAAACGGCGTCCGACGAGCCTGGAGGCCCATTCTCCCGACGAGGGAATGACCTGCATGACGCCTATTGCGTTGGCGGGTGAGACCGATCGCATGTCGAAGCCCGACTCGACGTACGCATGGGCGAGGGCGAGCCTGGGATCGACTCCCATCTGCGCGGCCGTGGAGCGGACGATCTCCTGCATCTGGGCGCGGGAGGGGACGGCCGCCCTTTCGAGGGCGAGCTTGTTGGCGTTCGCGGCCGAGTTGGTCGAATCCGGGTAGGTGTAGTGGAGGAAGGTTTTCGGAACGGGGTTCTGCGGCGTCGCCGAGGCCGTCGTGGCCGCGCCCGGGATCGTCAGCGTCTTTCCCGCGTAGATGCGGGCCGGGTCGGCGATTCCGTTGGCCTGTGCGACGGCGGCGACGGTTGTTCCGTGCTGGCGGGCGATTCCGCTGAGCGTCTCGCCCCGCTGGACCGTGTGGGACCCGTTCGTCTGCGCCGAGCTCTGGGCCGCGGCCTGCGGCGACGGCTGCGCAGCGCCGGGAATTGAGATCCGCTGGCCGACGTAGATGCGGGCCGGGTCGGCGATTCCGTTGGCTTGTGCGATCGCGGCGACGGTTGTTCCGTGCTGGCGGGCGATTCCGCTGAGCGTCTCCCCCCGCTGGACGGTGTGGGAAAGCGAGCCTGAAGGCTGCTCCGCGGGGAGGGGAGCCTTCAGAGCCCCGGGGACAGCCGGAATCGTAAGGAGCTGCCCCGTTCGAATGGGGCCGGCCAGTTTGTTGGCCTGTGCGATCGCCGTCGGCGAGACTCCCGTTCGCTTCGCCACCGTCTCGAGGGTGTCGTGCGAAGCTGCGCGATACGTCAGGGACGGCGCCTTCGTGCCGAGTTTCGCGGGATGGGCGACGGCCTCGACTTTGGCCGACGTGCTCGAATCGGCTGCCGCCGACGCCATTCCGCCTACTGCGGCGGTTGCGGCGACGGCTACGCTGAGCTGAGCGCGCAAGGACATGTGTGCCTCCAAAATGTCGTGTGCGTACAGCGATGAAAGTGACAAAAGATATGTCCTGATTCATCTGTGCTTAAAGTGCCATATGTGACAATAGTGGTTGTTGGGGGTCGCGCGCCACATGGGAGGCGAATTTGGGCTAGATTTGTGCGCGTGACCACTACTCCTGAGACATGGCTCTCTGTCCCCGAGGCCGCCGAGGCTCTGGGCGTTGCCCAAAGGGATGTGAGGAATATGCTGGCCGACCGGCGGATCCTCGCGGTTCGCAGGGGAGAGTCGGCCGCTCTCGCAATCTCTTCTCTGACGCTGGTCGACGAAAGCGGGAAAGCCGCCGTCCTCCCGTCGCTTCACGGCACGCTGACGGCCCTTTCCGACGCCGGCTGCAGCGACGAAGAGGCGTGGCGGTGGCTGACAGCGGCGAACGACGAACTTGGCGAGCGCCCGATCGACGCCTTGCGGGCCGGACGCGTGCACGCCGTGCGCAGGGCCGCCGCGACTCTCGCGTTCTGAAGGTGGTCCGCGGCTTCGCCCCGCGCGCCCGGTGGGGGGTGCGCTGCGCCCCGCGGAGGGCAGCCCTCAGGCGCGGGAGGCTGCTTGCGCACCTCGGTGCGTCCGAAGTTGAAGACGGGGTCGCACCCAGGCGCGGGGGAGGCTGCGCGTAAGGGCTACGAGACGCGCCCGATCAGTTCGAAGACGAGGGATTCGGCCATGGCCAGTCCGCCCGCGAGCGCAAGGCCGGAATCGCGTAGCGCGTTCAGAGCGGCCAAGGCCGCCGATTCGCGACGCCGGATCATGTCTTCGTGCGCGCTGCGGGCTCCCGATGCGATCCCGGCCTCCTGAATCCAGCGGGCGTCGTCGGGCTCGATCCGTCTTCCGAGGAGCCCGACGAGGCGGCGGCGGTCGGCGTCGTCCAGGCGCTCGAGCATAAGCGCCAGAAGAACGGTCCGCTTGCCTTGGGCGATGTCGCCGCACACCGGTTTGCCCGTCGCCTCCTCGTTTCCGAAGACCCCGAGATCGTCGTCACGGAGCTGGAACGCCTCGCCCAGAGGCGCGCCTACCCGTTCTAGCAGATCGAGGACGTCCCCGGAGGCCCCGGCCAGGAGGGCGCCGATGCGCAGCGGAAACACCACGGAGTACCGCGCGCTTTTGTGGGCGACGACGGAGAGGGCCGCGCCGACTGCGTCGGCGGCAGGCGGGGCGTTTTCCGCCCTGATGTCAAGGTACTGGCCGAAGGCGACCTCGGTGGTCATGTGGGCGAAGGCGCGCAGGGCTGCCCGGCTCGTGCGGGAGCCGACCTGCGCGCAGGCGTCCGCGAAGGCTTCCGTCGACAGCGACAGAAGGAAGTCGCCCAGAAGAATCGCCGAGGACGCGCCGAAATGCGTGTGGTCGCCGCTCCATCCGCTGTTTAAGTGCAGCCGGGCCAGAGCGACGTGGGCGGAGGGCTGGGAGCGCCTCGTCGAAGCGGCGTCGAGGATGTCGTCGTGGATCAAAGCCGAGGTTTGATAGAGCTCTGCCGCGGCGCCCGCGGAAATCGCCGGTTCGCGGTCTTCGGCGGTTGCGCAGGCGTAGCCGGCGGCGAGAAGGGCGGCGCGCGTGCGCTTGCCTCCGGAGAGCAGGCGGCGGGCGGGATCGAGGAACTCGCCCAAGCTTTCGGCGTCGCCCGGGAAATCGATCAACTCGCGCGCTCGGTCGAGGTAGGCGCGCGCCCGCGCCGAGACATCCTCGCGCAGTTCCTCCAACGCGGACTTCTCGCTCATGCGCACAGTTTAACCCGCCGGCCCGTCCAGACCGACGGATCCCCCAACCCGCCTGCCCGCAGAGGCCTGCCGCGCTCCGCTCTGCCTTCGGCGGGAGCGCGCATTCCGCTCGCAGGCCCCGGCGTTCGAAGAAGGTCTCCTCTTTGCCGATCGACGAACGTGCGCTCCGCTCATCGGGCCTCGGCCGGCGAGCCGGTCCACAGGGCTCTTTCGCGTCCGATCCCTTCACAGGCGGTGCACGTGGGCGAACGCGCACGGGCCGCGAGGGGTCTAATCGGCGCATGGTCACCGTCACAACCCCCGAAGAGGCGCTCGTCCTCGTCCCCCACATCCTCGGCTACCGCCCGACCTCGACTTTCGTCATGTGCGGACTCGACTCGCATTGCACCGACGCCGCCGGAATCGGCTCGTGCGTCGGCCCTATCGTGCATCTTGACTATCGGAACGAGCCGCTGTCCGCAGACCACGGCAGATTCCTCGCCCAGGTGACGCGTCGGCACGACGTGACGATCGCCGTTCTCGTCCTTTACTGCCAAAGCTTGAGCGAGTTGGACGTCGGCGGCTTGGCGCAGCGGATCGCGCTCATGCACTCGATGGTCTCTCACGCGCAGCGTCCGGGGGCGGCGCTGTTTTCCTTCGCCGTGGACGCCGAACGCTTCGTTCGCCTCGACGGCGGCCCACGGGTCGTGCGCGAGGTCCGCGAACTCGAATCCTGCGCGACGGCGGCCGAGCTTGTCTTCCAGGGAAGCGCCCCGGGGGCTGAGCAACCGGGAATGGCGCTGCCGGCCGTGGATCCGCGCATGCGCGCAGCGGCGAGAGCCGCCGCCGACGCCGCGATTGCCTCAGGCGGGGGCGAGACCGCCGCCCAGACCCTGTGGGATCTCTTCGACGCCGCGCAGGCGCACAGCGTCCTCTTCCGAGGAAACGTCCTCAGCCACGTGTCAGAGGGGGTCGAAGGCTGCGCGCAAGACTCTGCGGGAGCGAACGCCGGCGTCGGTCGGCTCGGGTCTGGAGAGAGCCTCGCCCGAGCCGTGGGGCAGGCGAGCGCTTCTCTCACCGTCCCCCTCAACCGGGACGCCGCCTTGGCGTGGGGCTTGGAGCCCAGCCTGCGACGCGGCGGCGATGCGGACGCGCAGGCGGTCGCCGAAATCCTTGCGGAAGCCGTATGCAGGCCTCCCTCCATTTCTCGGCTGAAAACCGCCTGCAGGGTGCTCGACCTCGTCGCGGCGTACGACTGCCGCGGATCGGTCGACGCTCTCGCCGCGAGCGCGTATCTGCACTGGTGGGCGTGCCTGAATTCGATTGCTGCCGACAGGGTGGAAAGAGCCCTGGGCAAAGATCCGGGGCACTCTTTGACGCGTCTCCTAGCGGACGCCCTCGCCTCGGGAATGATGGCGCCATGGTACTTCTACGCGCGGGGCGCCGCTTAAAGCGCGAACGATCCAAAGTCGATGAGCCCGGCTGCGCTGCTGTGCCCGTAGAGCCGCTTAGACGCCTGGACGTCCGGCTTCGCCCGAGATCCTGACCCGCGAGAGCCGGTTCAACGGCCTCCGGCGCCGAAGCCTTCGTGCTGCTCGTGGCTTCGGCGCCGTCCGTCGAAGGCGCCCCTGCGGCGGTCGGCCTCGCTGTCGTCCCTCGCGTCCCCGCCTCGGCGGGCAGGCGACGACCGCAGATCCGGCGTGGACGCGGCTTCGCGAATTCGGCCGGTGCGCGGTAGCATCGAAACGAAGAATGTGACGCGTCCCATTCAATGGAGGGAAGCGTCCGACAAGACGGTCCAATGGAGGGTCGAGGAGGTCTAATGGAGGAATTGCGTCCGAGCGCGCTGTTTGGCGAGCACGTTGCCGCCGGGGCGACTATGACGCCTTTCGCGGGCTGGAATATGCCGCTGAGGTACACGTCCGATCGCGAGGAACACCGGGCGGTCCGAGAATCGGTTGGGAAGTTCGACCTGTCCCACATGGGGCAGGTCGAGGTCGAGGGGCCTCAGGCGGCCGCCGTCCTTGACTACTCGCTGTGCACAAAGCCTTCCACCATGCCGGTGGGGCGGGCCCGCTATTCGATGATGCTCGCGCCGGACGGAGGGATCATCGACGATCTCATCGTCTACCGCCTGGGGGAGGACAGGTACCTTGCCGTCCCGAACGGGGCCAACAGAATCACGGTGGTCGAAGAGCTGACTCGGCGCGGGCGCGAATGGTGCGCCAAGAACGAGGCGTCCGAAAGCCATTCCATCGTCGACCGCACCCTCGAACGGGCGCTCATAGCTGTGCAGGGGCCGGAGTCGCTCAAGGCCGTCGTCGCGCTGCTCGGCCCGGAGGACGCCGAACGCGTGGCGGCTCTCGGGTACTATCGCGCCCTCGAAGCGAAGGTCGACGGCGTCCCCGCCATGATTGCGCGGACGGGGTACACGGGGGAGACGGGCTACGAAATCATGCTCCCCGCATCCGCCGCGCCCGACGTATGGCGGAAAATCGAGGCCAAAGCCTGCGGCTTGGCCTCTCGCGACACGCTTCGCCTCGAGGCTGGCATGCCGCTGTACGGCAACGAGCTTGGGCGCGACGTCGCCCCCGCGGATGCCGGCGCCGCGCGGCTGCCGGCGGACCACGAATTCGTCGGGGGCGCGGCCCTGGCCGAACGCGAACCGACGTGGGACCTTTACGCGCTCGTCGGCGAAGGCCGCCGCGCCGCCCGGGCGGGCAACACGGTGATGGGCGAGGGGCGCGAGGTCGGAAAGGTGACCTCGGGCGCGCTGTCGCCGACCCTCGGATACCCCATTGCGCTCGCCCGCCTCGAACCGGGAATCGCCGAAGGCGCCGTTCTCGACGTCGACGTTAGAGGGACGCTGCAGCCTATGCGCGTGACAACCCTCCCGTTCTACAAGCGGTCAAGGTGAATCCGTCCGCAGCTGGGCGGGTGCGCCTGGGGCGCGGGCGCCTCAAACGGCCCGGGAAGCCGGATTCGCCATAAGCGGGCGGCCGTCCGCAAATCAATCTGCCCGCAAATGATTCCGCCTAACAACCAATACGTCAGTTCCGTCCAACAACCAATACGTCCGAACAAAGGAGCCAAGATGTCATACCCCGACGACCGCCAGTACTCCGAAGACCACGAGTGGATATCCGCCGGAAGCCCCGCTCGCGTCGGCATCACCGAGTTCGCCGCCCGCGCGCTGGACGAGGCCGTGTACGTCGACCTTCCCGAGGTGGGAAGCGAGGTGACTGCGGGGCAGGCGTGCGGCGAGATCGAATCCGTGAAGTCGGTTTCCGACTTGGTCGCCCCCGCCGGCGGCAAGGTCGTGGCGGTCAATCAGGACGTCATCGACGACCCGAAGCTGGCCACGGACGATCCCCATGGAACGTGGCTTTACGAGATCGAGGTGGCGGAGCGGCCCGAGCTTATGGACAGCGCAGCCTACGAGGCGTTCGCTAAGGAGGCATGATGTCCTTCGCACGCCGACACGTCGGGACGCAGGGCGCCGACAGGCAGGCCATGCTTCAAACCGCGGGGGCGAGCAGCCTCGACGAGCTTATGGCCAAGGCTCTTCCCTTTCCTGCGCCCCCGCCGAGCCGACTGCCGGAAGCCCTGAGCGAAGCCGAGGTCGCCGCCGAACTCGCCCGGCTCGCGTCGGCCAACAGGGTGACGACGTCGATGATCGGCCAGGGCTTTTACGACACCGTGGTCCCGGCCCCCGTCGTGCGCGACATTCTCTGCAATCCCTCGTGGTACACGGCCTACACGCCGTACCAGCCCGAGATCTCACAGGGACGGCTCGAAGCCCTCCTCAATTTCCAAACGCTGACAACCGAGCTGACGGGAATGGACGTCGCGGGCGCATCCCTTCTCGACGAGGCGTCTGCGGCCGCGGAGGCCGTCGCCCTCGCCGTGCGGTGCGCCAAGGGAAAGACGAAGGTGGCGGTCGATTCGGACGTCTTCGCCCACACCCGCGCGGTCATCGACACCCGCGCAGCGGCCCTCGGCCTTGAGATCGTCGACGTGGACGTCCTCGGCGGCGACGTCGACGTCTCGGGGTGCGCGGGCCTGCTTGTCCAGTATCCGGCGGCTTCGGGCTCGATCGGCGACGTCGAACGCTGTCGGGAGCTTGCTCAGGCCGTTCACGCCGAGGGCGGAAGCTTCATCGTGATCGCCGACCTCCTGGCCCTTGCGCTCCTGACCCCGCCCGGCGACTTCGGCGCGGACATCGTGGCCGGAAGCGCGCAAAGGCTCGGGCAGCCGATGGGCGGCGGCGGCCCGCACGCCGGCTACATCGCCGCGCGCAAGGCCCGCGAACGGCAGCTCCCGGGCCGCCTCGTGGGCGTCTCCCGCGACGCCGACGGCCATCCCGCCTACCGATTGGCGCTCCAGACGCGCGAACAACACATCCGCAGGGAAAAGGCGACGTCGAACATCTGCACCGCGCAGTCCCTGCTCGCCATTCTCGCCTCCATGTACGCCGTCTACCACGGACCGGAGGGCTTGCGCCGGATCGCTTCGGAGACGCACGAGAAAGCCCGCGCACTCGCGCGGGCCCTGGACTCGGCGGGAGTGCGCGTCAAGCCGGAGCCGTTCTTCGACACCCTCGAGATTTCGCTGCCGGGTCGGGCCGAGGAGGCCGCCCGAGCGCTCGGCGAGCGCGGCGTCCGGGTCTTCGTCAGGGATTCCTCCACGATTCGCCTCTCAACGGACGAACGGACTCGTGCGGGCGACCTCGACGTCGTCGCAGAGACCCTGTCCGCCTTCGGCGAGGAGGATCCGGCGGCAGGCCGGGGAGGACGTGGGCTCCCCGACACCGCGGAGGGCAAGCCGGAAGGCGTAGCGGCGCCGGCCGCCGCACAAGCGGCCGGAATCGGCGACATACCGGCCTCGGGGCTGCGAGCGGACGGCTTCCTCGCGCAGGAGGCCTTCCACGCCCATCGGACCGAAACGGAGCTCATGCGGTACATGCGCGAGCTGGCGGCGAAGGACTACGCCCTCGATCGGGGGATGATCCCGCTCGGCTCGTGCACCATGAAGCTGACCGCCGCGGCGGAGGCCGAGGCCATAACGCTCGAGGGATTCGCCCGAATCCACCCCTTCGCGCCGCAGGAGGACACGGCCGGATATCGCGAGATGATAGGCGACCTCGAAAGATGGCTCGCCGACATCACGGGGTACGACGCCGTCTCCGTCCAGCCGAATGCGGGAAGCCAGGGGGAGTTCGCGGGTCTGCTCGCCATACGCGCCTACCACGAGTCTCGCGGCGAGGCGGATCGAAACGTCTGCCTCATTCCGGCGTCGGCCCACGGAACCAATGCGGCCTCAGCGGCGCTGGCGGGATTCAAGGTGGTCGTCGTGGGCACGGCGCGCGACGGCTCCACCGACATGGACGCCTTGCGCAAGGCGCTGGCTGACAACGAGGGACGCGTCGGCGCCCTCATGATCACGTATCCGTCGACACACGGCACGTTTGAGCCGCACGTGCGGGAAGTGACCGCCGCCGTCCACGAGGCCGGAGGACAGGTCTACATCGACGGCGCGAACCTCAATGCCCTCGTCGGCTACGCGCGGCCCGGCGACCTCGGAGGCGACGTCTCTCACGTCAACCTTCACAAAACCTTCGCGATCCCGCACGGAGGCGGAGGGCCGGGCGTCGGCCCCGTCTGCGCCAAGGGGCATCTGGCCCCCTTCCTCCCCGGCGAGAGCCGGAGAGTCGCGGCCGCACAGTGGGGTTCCGCGGGAGTCCTTCCCATCACGTGGGCCTACCTGCGGCTCATGGGCGCCGACGGTTTGAAGGAAGCGACCGCCAGCGCGGTTCTCGCGGCCAATTACGTGGCGAATCGGCTGGAAGGCGCGCTTCCCGTCCTCTATCGTGGGCCCGGGGGCTTCGTGGGCCACGAGTGCATCCTCGACACCAGAGTCCTCAAGGAATTCGGGGTGTCGGTCGACGACGTCGCCAAACGGCTCATCGACTACGGATTCCACGCCCCGACGATGAGCTTCCCCGTTCCCGGAACCCTCATGGTCGAGCCGACCGAGTCCGAGGGCAAAGGCGAACTCGATCGGTTCTGCCGCGCGGTCGAGGCGATAGTCTCCGAGGCCAGGGACGTCGGCGAAGGCAGGTGGCCCGCCGATGACAGCCCGTTGTCCAATGCGCCGCACACGGCCGAGTGCATCGCGGCGGACGAATGGAGCCATCCCTACTCGCGCGAGCTCGCGGCCTACCCGGGGGCGTTGGCGGCAAGGAACGGGGGCGACGACGCCCGGCGCGTGCGCCGCCTCGTCGAGACGAAGTACTGGCCGCCTGTCCGGAGGATCGACGGGCCGTGGGGAGACCGCAACTTCAGCTGCACGTGTCCTCCCGTCGAAGCCTTCGAGGAATAGGCTCGTCGAGGCAGATCTGGAGAACTGGGTCACAGTCGCAAGCGGCGGGAATTGTCTCCGCCGCTTGCGCGTTGTAGACACTATCTAGAACTATGCCCGCAATCGGCTGGTTCGGGAGAAAACCTAGGTGAAAGGTCCCACGTGGCAACGATATCCGCACAGGCAACCGAGAACGAGACGGCTTCGCAGGCGCAGGGCGAGGACGGCGCCGAGAGGCCAGCCACGAGCAAGGCGCAGTCGGCCAAGGGCAAGGAAACGGCGGCCTCCGAGGGGAAAAAGGCCGGCGAGGCCTCCGAGAAGGAATCCTCCGCGAAAAAGTCTCCCGCGAAGAAGGCGAAGGCCGCTGGGAAGGGCGCAAAGGCCGTCGCCAAGAAGACGGCGACGAAGAAATCGGACGCCAAGGCAGCCGAGGGCGAGGACGGCTCGAAGGAGGCGAAGGGAAAGGACGGCCAGGAGGACTCCAAGAAGCCTTCGGCGAAGAAATCGGAGTCGAAGAAGGCCGCGTCCAAGAAGTCTGGAACGAAGGCTTCCGCTAAGAAGGCCGCGCCCAAGAAATCCTCGGCTTCGAAGTCCGAGGCCGATGAAGAGGCCGCCGGGCAGGGCTCCGCGGACGAGCAGGCCTCCGAGTCGAAGTCCTCCGAGTCGAAAGCCGCGGCAAAGACCGCCAAGAAGCCTAAAAAGGCCTCCTCGAAAAAGAAGTCTTCGGCGAAGCGGGCCGACGAAGGCGAGCACCCCGAGGAGGAGGCGGGCGCAGCGCAGAGCGCGGGCGTCGATTCCGACGTCGATATGGACGATCTCGACCGGGACTCCGACGAATTGGAGGATTCGTCGGACGCGGAGGAAGTCGATGCGGACGCCGACTCGGACGAAGAAGGGGAAGGCTCCGAGGACAAGGACGGAACGGAGCGCCCCCGCGGGAGGAACCTGACGGAGGACGCGATCCCCGCCTCCAAGGGCGCTTTCACGATGAAGGACTCGGACGAGTCCGACGAACCCGCCGTCCGGGTCCACGTGGCGGGCGCCACGGCCGACCCCGTCAAGGACTACCTCAAGCAGATCGGCAAGGTTCCGCTCCTCAACGCCGAAGAGGAAGTGGAACTCGCCCGGCGCATCGAAGCCGGGCTTTACGCCCAGCACATCCTCGAATCCGGCTCGCTCGACAAGGCCAAGGACCGCATGTACATGCGCGAACTCAAGCTCATTTCGCGCGACGGGCAGCAGGCGAAGAACCACCTCCTCGAAGCCAACCTCCGCCTGGTGGTTTCCTTGGCCAAGCGCTACACGGGCCGCGGCATGCTCTTCCTCGACCTCATCCAGGAGGGCAACCT
>NZ_DBHHEV010000006.1:310-54714 GCF_057238965.1 Peptidiphaga sp. | reverse complement strand
TACGGCGGGCTGGTCATCATGGCGGGCCACGTCTGCCTGTCGATCCCTGTGCCAGCCGTTTCCTGGCTTGGAATCATCCTGGTCGCGGTGGGAACCGGCTTCATCAAACCGAACCTGTCGACGATCGTCGGAGGCCTGTACGACGATAACGACCCCAGGCGCGACGCCGGATTCCAACTGTTCTACATGTCAATCAACGTCGGGTCGCTTGCCTCTCCCATAGTGACCGGCTGGCTGCGAGGACACTACGGGTACCACGCGGGATTCGCCTCTGCCGCTGTCGGCATGGGGTTCGCGCTGGCCGCCTTCGTCTACGGCCGCCACCGGCTTTCTGCCTTCGCATTCACCGTCCCCAACCCGATCCGCCCCTGGGAGCGCCGCAAGCTTGTTATATCCGCTGTGGCCGCGATCGCAGGAACGGCGGCGCTGGTCACGACCCTGTATTACCTCACCGGCAGCTTGCTTAACGCCCTCTCCGCCACAATGCTCGTCGTCCCGGCAACGGCGGCGCTGGGCTACTTCATGCTCATGTTCCGTTCCCCGAAGGTCACCTCCCGCGAACGCACCCATCTGCGCGCCTACATCCCCTTGTGGATCGGCGCGGTGCTGTTTTTCATGATCTCCGAGCAGGCCGCCGGCAAAATGGCAACCTTTGCCAAGGAAAACACCGACGGGAAAATCCCCGTGGTCGGCTGGGTCCTCAGCCCTGAGACCTATCAGTCCATCAACCCGGCCACAATCGTAGTGCTGGCGCCGCTGGTCGGCTGGCTGTTTACCAGGCGGGCGGGGAAGTTCCCGTCGACCATCGCCAAGTTCGCAATCGCAGTGCTCTTAGTCGGCTTGTCTGCCTTTATCCTGGGCTTCGGGTTCCAAACGTGGACCGGCGGCAAGAATCTTGCGCCATGGTGGTTCCTGGCGGCAGTGTTCATCGTGCAGACCGTGGGCGAGCTGTTCTTGTCTCCGGTGGGCCTGTCCACGACCTCGGCGCTGGCGCCCAAGAACTTCGCCTCTCAGGCGATGAGCCTATGGCTGCTGACGACCGCCACAGGCCAGGGGCTCGCCGGTTTCATCATTTCTCAAACCAAGGACATCCCGAACTCGACGTATTACTACGGCCTGGGCGCGGTCACGGTTGCCGTGGCGGTCATCCTGTTCGCCGTCGCCCCGTGGACCAAGCGGCAGATGGCCGACGTCGGCGCATTCTCTCGGGAGTAGCGGGGCCCCGCAGCTCTGTTGGCCTGAACTCCGCCGGTTTCGCGGCCGCCGTCACCGAGACGGCGGCCGCAGGGTTTTCCGATGTGCCAGCTCGGTTTCACCAACGCGTCAGGTCGGTTTCGCCAACGCATCAGATCGGCAAAGGCTCGGCTAGTCGCGGCGTACCGATTATTCGCGACAGCCCGGCTGTCGACGCCAGGCCGAGCCATTCACAGCGTGCCCGGCAAGTCGCGGCGGACGGCTAGTCGCGGCAGACCGGGTTAGTCGCGGCCTTCCGTCTCCTCGAATTCAGCGCGGGTCGGCATGTCGAAGTTGAGAGTCTCGCTCCAGCGGAATCCGAGGGGGTCGCGGCCGGCGTCGTACTTGTCGTCGAAACGCAGGCCCGCGAAGGGACCGGCACCCTTGACGCTGGATTCGTAGACGACCGCTGCGGCTTCGTTCGTCTCGTTTGGGAGGGCGTCGATGGATTCGCCGATCCACGTGCACATCGAGGCTTCGGCTTCGACCATCTCTCTCATCATCGCCTCGTCGCCGCCGGAGAGGATGTCGAGTTCAACGGTTTCGAGCTGCACGTACTTGTTCATGTGCAGATCGAGGAAGGACCGGGTTGAAATCGTTTCATCGAGCAGATTAGGGGCCTCGAAGTGCGAGCTGCCCGAGACGAAGCGAATCACGTCGATGAACCTCAAGAAACGGGCGAACCCGACGTCATATTCCCCGTTTATGGCGTAGACCTTGACGTCGGGGGCGCCTTCGAGGCCATTGGCGATGAGGGACGAGCAGATCTGCGTGTTTCCCGAGGCGAGGATGCGGTAGGAGATTGGAACGGTGCCGGGCCACTCGGAGAGCCCGCTCGCCCTCTCCGGGCGGTCGAAATAGCTGACCGGCCGATTGTCGAGGCTGTACAGGTATGCGCGATTGACCATGTGCGTTCCTTTCTGAAGCATGTGCGTCCCGTTCTGGACCATGCCCCTTCCTTCGTCGGCCACGTGCGTCCCCATATTGACCACGAGCGTCCCTTTTGTTGACCACACGTGCCCCTTCGCTGGCCACGCGTGTCTCTTCGTCTGGCGTTCCGTGCCCGGCTGTTCAAACTCGGAGTCCGCGGCGCGGAAGCGGAGCCGCCAAACAGGCGTCCCTCCTTTCGCCTTCTTCCGTTCCTCCCTCCTAGGTTCCCACTGCCGATCGCTTCAACGCGACTATCCTCCAAATCCGCCTCGGAGATTAAGCCGAGCGCCTTCAAACGAACACCCGCGGTGAGAGTGCTGACTTTCAAGTTTTCGGCCACCGTTTCTGCCGTGCCCGAAAGGTCTTCGACAACGTCGGACGCCAGCTCTGTGATCCCCTCCTCGAGCACCCGAGGGACGTCCCCGTGGTCTCCAGTTTCAGCGCAGCCTTTCGGTGCTGCTCCGCCCGACGCATTTCCCACGCCAACAGGTGGAACCGTGCCCCCACCGTGGCCGCGAAAATCGACGACGCCGGGCGCGCAGGACTGCGTGGGCGGCGTCGTGAAGAAGAGAAAGCGAGAGTTCCATCGAGTTTTTCCCATGAGGCCGAGCTGTCTAAACATCGGCATCGCATTGTCCGTTTCGAACGCGTCTATTCGCGCTTCAGAGGCTCCTGCAGCCCCGGCAAGCTCGTCTCTCGCCATGAACATGCCTTCTCGCGCCCACCGACTAGAAACGTGAGGAAGAACGAGGGCTTAACAAACGACACTCGGGAATCCTCGGAGAGTAGGAGGTTAAGAATCAGCGCTTCACCACCGCATGAAGCCGTAAAATCACTTTGCCGAGCAGTGAGGGCGCTCATCTCACAGACGCCTTTGACGGAAGGAAGTCAAGGACCGCCACGCACAACCTTCGGGCAGCCGCGCAGAACCAGCAGAGTGCCGCGCCAAACCAACGGAGAACAACGCTGAGCCAGAAAGCGACAGGAGAAAACGAACAGAGGGCGCCGACGCCGGACCCGCGTTCGCAGAGCCTGAGCAAGCTTTCGCAGCCGACCTATTCGCAACCACCATTCATCTTCTTGACGACTACGAATTCGATGAAACGGTCCTCGCGGCTCGGTGATGATCGATCATCTGCCGCTCTGATCCGAGCCCGCACAGGATTAGATTCCTCTTAAAAGTAACGCAACTGCCCTGCTGTCGGCTTTGCACGGAGGATCCAACTTCCCGACATCGGCGCCCACTCCGGAGTCCAAGAATCCAAAACGCGGGTTTCGCAGCGCAAAGCCTCAAACGATCTACGTGACTGCAAGTGACTGCTGACGGCCGCTGATAGACGCAGCCTCCCGAATCCGCACAGAAAAGCAAAGATCGCTTCGGTTAGGAGTCTTTCACGTAAAAACAACATTCCATCAACGGTTACTTTGTAGTACTCTCGAATCTATCAGCAGCGTTCGACGCCGCTCAATTCAATCTCGACAACCCACACCCAAAGGAGCAAAGATAACGATGACAAACAGTATAAACAACCATGGTTTGCAGAATTCGAACAGCGGCAATCAAAACAATACTTCTATATACAATACAGGAACTTTTAAAAGCGTCACATATTTCGGTGAGTCACATAAATCATCCAGTGACGAAGGCCCAAGATGGAAACTCCTTTCGGCGGCCGTCGGCATCATCTCCGCAGTCATCATCGCTTTCGGACCGGCACTTGTGAAGGACGACGCCACTGCTGCCGAAAACTCCAAAACGACATCGACTCAAGCCAAATCAGCGCCGCCTACAAGCCCCACAACTACGACCCCCTCGGCTTCCGACGCCACCGGCGAAAGCTCCAAAGAACCCTCTGAAGAACCAATACCTGAGGTCACTAACACAACGCTCGACAACCCTGAAACTTACAAACCAGATAATATCGGAGTCAAAGTGTACGATCAGTCGGTTTATGGCGGTGAGAAGATCGGTCCAAATAAATTTCAGATCAAAGAGAATACAATGGAATTACAGTATTATTGGGAAGCTAAACACAGAGGCTCAGTCATTGAATCGGACAATTGCGAGATGATCACTACAGTGTCCGGTCCAAACGGCTTTTCAGGAAACAAGACCTCGAAGTGCTCGATAGCCTCTTCATGGCCGGAGAAACTCAAGTTCACGGCCCCTGGCGATTACACCATCAAAGTAACGGACAGACAGAGCAACGTCTCTGGGGAGATCAAGATCAGCGTTCTCCAATAATTGACAGTTTTCCGGCGTCGACTAGTCTGTTCCTCACTTCAAGGCAACCACTCAGTTGTATTGACGACAAGGAGGCCGCCGGTACAAGAGCTGCCGTCCGCCTGCTCCAGGTCACATCGCCTTGCTTGTCTCAACCATGGCCACCCGGCGCCTCCACGGGAGCCTCCGATTGCTCCAGCGGCAACTCCCGCGCGTTGAGTGAAAGTCAAGGCCTACCCGCACACCAACCGATTTCGCAGCAGCGCTAACGCACGCCCAACGTCAGTCAGGAGGCTTTAACGGCCACAAAGTTTGATTCGACGGACTCCCTCACCAAGCGGAGAGAAGCCCGCCGCTTCGCCCGCTAGGGCGGATTCATTAGCGGCCTTTTAAGCTGAGCTTCAGCATTTTCGCGGCGTAGAACATGCACCCTGCGGCCCAGCAGACCACACAGACCAGCACAGCCATCGCCCACTTGTAGTACTCGTAGTTGAAGAACGGCAGGGCCATGGCCGTTACCCACGCGAGCACCAAAGGGATCGCCGCCTGAAGCAGCGTTGCTCTCGCAGCCCTCAGCCTCTTCTTCTGGTCGGCCGCAGAGGCAGAGGCAGCGGCGTCAGGCGTTTGCGAAGAGGACGACGGCGGAACGGATCCCGATACGAGTGTCCTAGAAGAGGACGGCGTTTGCACCGCCCCCGGCGTCGGAGCACTCACCGACGCCGGCCCCCAGGCCGCTGACGACTGCGTCGAAAGACGATTTGCGCTTGGATTGTTTTCATTCAAAGACACGGGGTTCCTTCCGCTAAATTAGTCCGCCCCTTTCCGACGCTGCTCCATCGGACGGGATCTTGCTGCCTCCACCAATATATACACTTACGTAATGGCTGTGAAGAGTTGTCGCAAAATTCTCCGGTACCTCAAAAACAGAAGACGAATTTTCAAACATAAACACGGAAGAAACTTCTTTAAAATAAAGATAAAAAATCAAAAGGTCTTAAATGAATGAAAATAATGACTTCGTTTATTTAAGTACGGCGGAAGAATCAAAAATGCTGAAAGTTAGAAAAGGAAACTCAGTGGCTCTTGCTGATGTGGACTTGAAACAGTGACGGCCGTTGGTGGACTTGATCGCGAGCTTGCCCCCTGATCTGGCCGCTGACCGTCCGCCATGGCCCGGCCCTGCAGCGCCGCGTGCGACTCGTAAGGTCACGTTCACCTCTCTGACCCAGGCCCAGCGTGCTGACGTAGCCCGTCTCTACGCGACCGGCGTACCAGTGCGGGATATCTGCGCGCGTTTCAACATCACGAAGAACACGGTCATCCGACTTCGCAAGCAGGCCGGCGTTCCCCAACGGCAACGTGGACGTGATGAGCCTCAAGGGGACGAGGCCGAAGCGATGTACGCCTCCGGCACGTCCCCCATGGCCATCGCCTGCGGCGACAGCCCGCCCGGGCGCTTACGGGCGGCCCGAAGCTCTTGGAGGATGGCCTCCTCCGCAAGACGGGCGGGCCCGCCAGGATCGTCGCTGCTGCTCATAAAACCAGCCTAGCCGAGGAGGCCAGGCCCGCTGACTGCGTCCGCCGTTCGGGTCTGAAGCAGTCCCCGCCACGGACAAAAGCAGAGTGTTTAAGGACTCTAGGGCGTCGCGGTACCCAGCCGAGGACTCTGTCATCAGAGCGTGGCGCAGGGTTGCCCAATGCCGGAGCTACACACCGCCCCCTTGCGTATCGAAAGAATGTTGGACAGTCTGCGATTACAACAAATGCATAGCGCCCCCTTTTCCGTATAGGCCATAGCTGCATGTGCATGAGCAACAACGGGATCAACGGCGCCAGATCGATCCGGCCGCAACAGGCCTGCGACAAGCCGCAGGCGACTCGTTCGTTCACACACACCGCGCCGTCGAAGCTGTCGGCCTTCCGCTCAGCTTGCGTAGACATCCGAGACATGTAGGAAACAATCAGGTTGCGTCTTCTATACTGCACTTAGATGCATCGCCTAACATTCCGCTCAAAAGCCCAGCTCCAATCGGGCTCTAAAGATGACATCCTTAAAACAACGATGCTCCGGGAGGTTTTAACCTTGATTCGGCCCGCGGGAAGAATGGGTGTGCACAACTCGAAGCATGCCGCCTTCCGGCCCTCCAGGCGATTGGCCTATCGAAGTTCGGCGACCTGCACCGCCCAGAAAGACATAATCCTTCGCTAAATCATTATCTTGAGTATAATTTGGCCTGTTATGGTTCGAATGGACTCGTCTAGTTTAGTTTTCACGAGACACTTGATAAAATTGAGTACGAAAATATCGGTAAGGAGTAGTTATGGAAAAGAAAATTAAGAGATGTGGTTGGGCGAACCACAATCAGCTTGAACAGGAATACCACGATAAGAAGTGGGGAATACCGATGTTTGAAGACAGGGAACTGTTTAAGATGCTTTGCCTAGAGGGAATGCAGGCAGGACTTAGCTGGTCTACAATATTAAAGAAAATGGGATCACTCTGCGAAGCCTATGATGATTTCATCCCTGAAATAGTTGTCAACTATGATGAAAAAAGGGAAGAAGAGCTTCTTCAAAACAAAGGAATTATACGCAATCGTTTGAAAGTGAGGTCTGTTGCAATCAATGCAAAAGCTTACTTTAAGGTACGTGAGGAGTTTGGCTCATTCAGCAGTTATGTATGGGGCTTTGTAAATCATAAGCCGATTATAAATTCTTGGAAATCAATAGAAGAAGTCCCTGCAAAAACGGAACTGTCAGACAAGATAAGCAAAGATTTGAAGAAAAGAGGCTTTAAGTTTGTCGGCTCCACCATTGTATATGCGTTTATGCAAGCAGTAGGAATGGTTAATGACCACCTTTTAGATTGTGATTTTAGAAGAGCGGAAAGCTTTTCGGGACGCTCAAGTTGAGCTTCTAACGCTCAAAGATTGCGGTCTTCAGACAAACTCATCGAGGTGACAAGCCTTCTATGCAATTCCGATACAGGACGATCTTGGACTCGATGCCAAAGCCGCCCCGCAGGTAACTGTGGAGGTTATTGGACTTGCTTTCAAGATCGATGATTCCTGTGGAGCGAAGACGAAAAGCGAGAAAAATCGTGAAGCATTTGTTCAGATAGTCCACGAAAAAGCTTTTGACCTTTGCCGAAACTATGGACCAGGAAAAACTTCGAGACGCACTTCTAGTGATGTCTAAAAAGACATTAGAGTTACTTCATGCTTATCTTTGCTAAATTTGACGTAAGTTAATCGACTGTTGACGGAAGCGGTCAGAGCATTTCGCTTGATGACCGACCGCGGGGTTGGTTTCACCACGTAGTGTATTATGCGGTGCGGCTGCTCTATATTGCCGCGCTGTCAATGACGCATGTGCCATTTGTGCCACCGATAACGAGTAACCTACACCACTTCATACTTTACACATTCCGGCAAACGGTATAGGATGGAAGAAGACAGACAGCAAAAGCAAGGAGGCGATATGCGGACGGCAATTGTGAAAAGTCTGCTCAGTGTCATAATGATAGCGGTCGGATGCCAGCTGGTGGCTCCGGTGCCAGCCCAGGCTGCTGAGCGGAAGACAATCTCGGTCTATGTCAGCGACGAGAATCTCCCAAAAGTGACTGACGAACATCTGAAGATGATCGATCGGCTCATCGTCCATTTTGGGCGCATTTCGGCCGATGGGCGTCTAAAGCTTGATGCATTGCCGCACCTTAAGCAGGCGGCTACGCTGCAGCGGATTCACGCGGTCAATCCGCGTATCTCCCTTATTCTTTCAATTGGTGGCGGCAATGATGCCGCGCGGAGGGAGTTCGATGCGATGGTGCGCCAAGCAAGTACCCGGCATGCCTTTGTGAGCTCCGTCAAGGAGGCGCTGCACGCTCATCAGTTAGACGGGGTGGATATCGACTGGGAGTTTCCAAAGGGGAGCCAGCAGGCTGACCTGATTGCTCTCTTGCGCGAATTGCGAACGGCAACGACCACCGGTGGACGCAAGCCAAGTATCTCGATGACAGGTGCACCAGCCAAGTGGTATGCCGAGCAAAATAAGTTTGCTGAGTACGAGCAGTATCTTGATCAGATTGCAATTATGACGTATGACATGCGTGGGTTCGGCTCGTTCAAGACGCACGCTGGGCACCATGCTGGGCTCTATACTGCACCTGATGACCCGCTCGACCAAAGTGCCAACTCGGCAGTGCAGCACTACCAAGCTCATGGCGCGCCAACAAAGAAATTGATGATCGGGGCGGCGTGGTATAGCCGGCGGTTTACCTCAGTTCCTGGGGCGAATCATGGACTGCACCAGCCCGTTGGGGACACCCAAAAGGCTGGCGAGTACCACACCACGTATGACCGGCTCGAGCGAGAGTATATTAACAAGAATGGCTACACTCGCTACTGGGACAACGCAAGCAAAGCGCCTTATCTCTACAATGCCGCGCGGCGTGAGTTTATTAGCTACGACGATGCGGAGTCGATGAAGTATAAGGCAGAATATGTCCAGCAGCACAACCTGCAGGGGATCATTGTGTGGCGTT
This sequence comes from Peptidiphaga sp., assembly GCF_057238965.1. NCBI lineage: Bacteria > Bacillati > Actinomycetota > Actinomycetes > Actinomycetales > Actinomycetaceae > Peptidiphaga > Peptidiphaga sp. The sequence continues at coordinate 45,784 of NZ_DBHHEV010000006.1, read as the reverse complement.
ATCTCTCCGACCCGCAGAGTAATGATGCGTTGCTGCGGCAACTCGACCGCACGCTGCATAGCGGCGCTGCGACAACGACGTCGACCCAGCCGCAGTCAAACCAGCCACAGAATACCACCTTGCCGTCGAAGGCCATGCATATCTCACAGGCCGAACAGTCGCAGCCAAGCCAACCGCAGCACGAGGCTGCACTGGCAGCTGCTGGTGATAATGTTCCGCCGCTATATTATGGCGGAGCGGTGCCGATTGTGCTGGGTGGAGTTGGCGGCGCAGTGTATGTTTGGCGCCGTCGGCGCGTGGCACGGCGTTGACAATGAATAGTTTAGAAAGTGAACTGTTTAGAATATGAAGACAAGAAGTAACCGAGATCGAAGAGGAGAAATACCGCGTTGATGATGCGATGGCTGCTGTTAAGGCTGCCCTAGCTGAGGGTGTCGTGCCTGGCGGTGGCGCGACACTGGTCAATCTCGCGACGAGCTACACCCACGTGGTGGTGCCGATGCATCGGTGTCCGCTGGTGAGGATTTGCTCATTCACGCGCTCGAGCAACCGTTCCGCATCCTGCTAACCAACTCTGGCCTCAATGCCGGTGAGTGTCTGCCACAGGTGAAGGCAGCGTAGCCTGGCTTTGGTATTAACGTCAACACACCGGGCAAGCTGATCGATCTCAAAGCAGCTGGCGTGGTTGACCCCGTTCGCGTTGAAACACTGCAAAACGCTGCCTCCATCGCTGGCACCGCAATAACGATGGGTGCGCTCGTCGTCGACCTACCTCAGAAGGAAGCGGCGAGTCCGCCCGCAGCGTCAATCGTCCCGAACTGCAAAAAATGTTGGCCTACCTGGCGCAAGACGGTGGGGTTGATTACGTCATTGTCCACAAGTTGGATCGCCTGGCGCGGAACCGGGCGGACGATGTGGAGATCACCCGGGCGTTTGACGAGGCCGGCGTGCGCCTGGTCTCCACCAGTGAGAACATTGACCAGACGCCTGGTGGCATGCTCCTGCACGGCATCATGAGCAGCATCGCCGAGTTCTACTCACGCAACCTGGCCAACGAGGTCATCAAGGGGATGGGCGAGAAAGCCCGCGCTGGCGGGACCGTCGGCCGGGCCCCGCTTGGCTATCTCAACAGGCAAGGCCGCGACAGCCAGGGCAGGCAGGCCCGCTGGGTCGACGTCGACCCTGTCCGCGGCCCCCTGATCACTCAGGCTTTCACCGAGTACGCCACCGACCGTTGGACGCTGTCGACCCTCACGGACCATCTCACCGCTCACGGCCTGACCACCGCCCCCACGCCCAGCCGGCCCTCCCACCCCCTCGGCCACAACACACTCCTTACTATCTTGCGCAACCCTTATTACCGCGGCATCGTCACCTACCAAGGCGTCCACTACCCGGGCACGCACCAGCCCCTCATCGACGAGGCCACCTGGCAGCGCGTGCAAACCGTCCTCAGCCAGCACCGCCACGGCGAACGCCAACGCATCCATAACCACCATCTGAAAACCACCGTCCGCTGCGGCCAGTGCCGCGGCCGGCTCATCATCCACCACGCCAAAGCCAGAAACGGCCACATCTATCCATATTTCGTCTGCTCCTATCGCCAACGCCACCGCGAGCAATGCTCCTTCAAAGCCGTCCTCATCGACGAAGTCGACGCTCGCATTGCCGATCTCTACCGCCACATCCACATCACCCCCGAAGACCGACGCGCCATCGACACACGCCTGCGCGGCGAACTCGACCGCCTCTACGCCCGCCAACACACTCACACCCAAAAACTCACCACCCAAGCCCGCAAACTCAAAACCCAACAAGCCAAACTCCTCGAAGCCCACTACGCCGAGGCCGTCCCCCTTGACCTGTTCAAAGCCGAGCAAGCCCGCCTGGCCCGCGAACTCGATCAGATAAGCCGAGAGCTCGCCGCCCTGACCGCCGACCGCGAACGCGTCGAACACCGCCTCGAAGAAGCCCTCGCCCTCCTCGAACACTGCCACCGCCTCTACACCCACCCAGACACTCCACCCAGCCTCAAGAAACTCCTCAACACCGTCTTCTTCACCGACATCCTCATCAACCCAGACGACAACACCCCGTCCGGCACCGCCCCGCAACGACCCATCCACCCACACCCCCGACCGCCCTTCGACCACCCCGCCACCCCACAACTCCGCCACATAACCCAAAACAACACCAGCGACAGCCATAACACCCGCAGCGGCCGGACCATTCAAAACGACAGCAGCAATAATGGGCCAGACACCCACAACCACAGCGCCCACAGACAACACAACAGAAGCCAGAGCAACCAAGACAAAGACGTCCACGGCCGAGACATCCCTAGCCAAGAAAACCAGGACCAAGACACCCACAGCCAGGACAACACAAAAACCCTCCAGGAAAACCTCCCAGAGGGCAACAAACATATTAAATTTGGCAATGTTTCGTGTAAGACGACGATGGTGGAGCTAAGGGGATTCGAACCCCTGACCTTCTCATTGCGAACGAGACGCGCTACCAACTGCGCCATAGCCCCTAGGACTCCAGTAGCTTAGCACCTAGGAGCGCTTCAATTCCAACGCGCGAGTGTCGGGTCTGTCGCAGTCGCGGGAGTGCCTGCGACTCGAACGGGGCGGCGGGGCGCTTTCGACGAGGCGAGCATGCGTTCTTGTTGGCGGAATGGACAGGCTGGTCGCTACAGACATGCTCTGCAGTAACCGAGATGCGCGTTTGGCGGGACGGACTGCACTGTTGGATTCGAGGGTGCGCGTTTGAGAGAGCGGACATGCGCGGTCAGGATCGAGATACGCGTTAGGCAGGCCGGACGGCGTTGTCGGGATCAGGGTGCGCATTTGGCAAGGCAGACAGGCCCTGCCCGGAGAGGGATGCACTCTGACGGCGCGGACATGCGCGGTCAGGATCGAGATACGCGTTTGGCAGGGCAAACATGCCCTGCCAAACGGAGCCGTGCTTTTGGCGGGGCGACTAGGCCCGGCGGCGCTCCAGCAGCGCGTCCAGCACCGAGCCCCCGCTCAGCACCTCGGACGAGTGGCTGACCACCGAGGCCTCGACCGCACGCTCGACCTTCGCCTGCGCCTCCCTCGCCTCGGCCGGGCTCAGCGGCACCTCGCCGGGAGCGCTTGGCATGACCACGCCGGTTGCGACGTCGTACCTCTCGCCGATCACCTGCGGGCGGTAGGGCACGGGCGCCGTCGCCGAGGCGGGCGCCGCGTACGGCTTGACAACCTTGCGATCGACCGATCCCGGCTTGAGCGTGTAGGAAGGCATTTCGGCGCGACGGCTGGAAGCCCCGGCGCCGAGACCGGCATCGGCAGAAGCATTGCCGACGGCGGGAGCATTGCCGACGACGCCGCCCGCACCCCTCGCAGCGGGGCCGATGTTCCCACGCACGGTCGCGCCGCCGCGAGCGCTGCGCGAGGCGGAGCCCCCTGCATGAGAATCGTGGGACGAGCCATTGGAAGCAGACGAGCCCTTCGAGCTGGCCGAAGAGAAGCCCGTGCCGGAGCCCGCTCGAAGCCCGGCGTTCGAGGCGACGCCCTTGCGTGCGCCGACTCTGGGCGCGCTCGAGGCGTCGGATCCGACGCGACCGCCGGCCCTGTCGGCGGACTGACCGTCGCCATACGCGCCGAAGCCGCCGCTCTTGCCGGATGCGCCCGCTCCCGCTTTGCCGCCCGCACCGGCCGCATCTGAGATTCGGGATGCCGCCTTCGAACGCTCGAAACGCCGGCGAAGCTCGCCCTCGATCCGGGCGGTCGCTGCGGCCTTCTGCGCGGCCGCCTTCCTGGCGGCCGCGCGCCGAGCAGCGGCGCGGGCCCCGTCGCTTTCGCGGACCTCGACGCGAGCCCCGCGAGCGGCCTTGTCCAGAGAGGCGCGCGCTTCGACGTCGGCCCTCTTCTTGGCGGACCTGCGCGCGGCGTCGGCGGCAACCTTGCGCCCTTGAGCGCGCCGCGGGCCGATCTCGGCGACGATGTCCGCAAGCTCTTCGCGGTCGGCGGCGTCGGCCTCAGCCGCCTTGCGGTAGACGTAGACGAAGCCTGCGCCGTATGCGAGCGTCGCCGCCGTCGCGATTCCAGCGAACAGGGGGGATGCAAAGCCGATGGCCGCCCCCGCCCAGAGAAGAACGGCGAGCGCGGCTACAAGCGCCCCGCCGAAGAAACCCCGTTGAAGGTTAGCCGCGCGCTTCGACATCCGCGCCCTTACGCGGGCGCGCTCGCGCGCGAGCTCACGCACATCCTTCGTCACTCGCCCCCCAGCCATGTCAACCTCCGGCCGTTTGAAGAACACCGAGCCGCGCTGGCCGTCGTCATTGGGACGATCGGCGCCCGGTGCGTCGCTCACCTTGAGCATTCTCAGGTCCTCGGAGTAACGATCCTCCAGCGGTGCGTTCGCAAGAAACTCCCTGCGCTTTGACAGAGCAGGGATGACGAAGGCGATCAACAAGACAGTTGCGCCCAGTACGAAATACCCCTCGAAACCCACGGCACCACGCTAACGGCAGGATGGATCGCGCACCATGAGGAGGAGCCGCGTGTTTCCAAAATCCATCCATGGGTGTAGATGCCCATGTGGCATGTAACTCTGGAATCGCATTACCACTCCTTTAAACAAGCCTGTTTCGCACGGCAGGCGCCTCCCCTTCCGCGCGGTTTTCCGCGCCTCGCGGACGCGTTCGCTTAAGATTACCGCCTGGAAGCGCGCGATCCGCCCAATCTGCGCGGATCGCACTGAGAGTTGCGCGACACGCGACGCGCCACTCCGACGAAAGTATGACTTTCGTCGGCCTTCGCCCGAGCCCGCTTCGACGCCTGCCGCTCCCGATTTGCTCCCAACCGAGTCGTTTCGGCGCGATGCCGCCTTTTGTGCAACCCCTCGCCGATGCCGGACGACGTCGAAGCCCTCGCTTACATCCGACGCCGGAGTGCGGCAACCGCGTGCCGAGACTCCCGTCGCACCCGTCGCCGCGGCAAACAGCGGCGTCGCTTCGGCAGTCAACAAAGGATTTCACCATATTTCCGTAAAGGATTTTTCAAGGTCGGCAAAGGCTTGCGACAGTGCGATTGCGGCGTCGTGCCGCGCTCGTCCGGGGCGACGGCGACCTGGCAAGCCTCGCAGCGCGGCCCCTCTGCCGTGCCGACATCTCTTGTTTCGCCAAAGATCTCTCTATCTTTTCCCAGGGTCGTCATGAAAGAATTGAGCCATGATTACAAAGACGGTGACTCTTCCGAACGTCGCCGACCTGGATGTCGAGGACGCCAAACAGGAACTCCGCAAGGTCGCGCGCAAAAACCGGAGCAAAAGGTCGTTGCAGGCACGCGAGGACTTCGCCAGCACATGGGTTGACACAGCTTTGGACTTCCTAGGCGACGCGCAGGTCGTAGCGGCCTATGTGTCGATCAAGGAGGAGCCGCCCACGCTCGCCCTGTGTGACGCCATCGTCGCCTCGGGAAAGCGCCTCCTGCTGCCGAAACTCGGCCCGGGGCTCACGCGCGCCTGGGGCTGGTACACCGGCGCGCATGACCTTGACGTCCTCGCCCCGGGGCGCCCGCCCGAGCCCAGCGGCGAGGCACTTGGCCCGGAGGCCCTTTCCCAGGTCGACGCTCTGCTCGTCCCCGCCCTTCTCATAGGCCGCGGAGGGACGCGCTTGGGCCAGGGAGGCGGTTGGTACGACCGCATCCTCAAGCAGATCAAGGACGACGCCAGGGTCGGCGCGATGGTCTACCCTGACGAGGTGGTCGATATGGAACTTCCGCAGGACGAGATGGACATGCGGATACCCTTTGTGGTGCTGCCAGAGTATTGGACGTCAACAGAATAAGCCCGCGCCCTCTGCGCCGCTTGGCCGACGTCGTTTCACGCACTGGTCGAGGCTGCGACGCCTTTCGAGGCGGCCCAACGTCTCTCGAAGCGACCCAAAGCTTTGAATGACGCAAACGTGAGCGGGTTTCACATAGATGCACACGCATACGCATAGCCAATCGAGAACAAACTTAAGAAATCACGTGGAAATCACTCGCAACGCGCGAGTCTCATAACGTCGCAGGGGCGTCGGCTCTCCGTTGGGAGGCCGACGCCCCTTGTTTCGCCCGACGCGAGCTGCGCCTCCGATCTACGCCCTTTTCCATGCGAACCGTGCACCTTCCCCTAAAGCGAACCGCGTGGCGCGCCATGGCGCCGCGGAGTAATCTTGGCCCTCGGATAAAGTTCGCTCTAGCAGGAGGCCCTTCGTGCCCACCTATTCGTATCGCTGCACCGAGTGCGGCAACGAGTTTGACGTTCGCCAGTCGTTTTCGGACGAGCCTTTGAAGGTCTGCGAAGCGTGCGGCGGCTCGCTCCGCAAGCTCTTCAACTCGGTCGGCATCGTCTTCAAGGGCTCAGGCTTCTATCACAACGATGCGCGGTCCTCCTCTAGCACGCTCCACTCGAAGAACTCGGAAGGGCGCGAAGCTTCGGATTCGGCCGGATCGGGGTCCGGGGAGAGCGCGAGCTCCGAAAACGGGGATGCGGGCTCACATTCGGGGAACGCGAACGCGCATTCACAAGACGCGGGCTCGAAAAGCGGGAGCACAGACTCCGGTCGGGCAGTCGGTTCGGCGGGCGCTTCTACTTCGACAAGCGCCTCCACTTCGACAGGAACCTCCACATCGAAGCGTCGCGGAGCAGACCCAGCCTCGGGCAAGCGCGGCACGGGAAGCCCCTCCCCCAAGAAAGTCGGCTCGCCCGCGTAGAGTTCGGGCCCACAGCTTGTGCGGACGCGCACCTCGTCCACAGGCGCGCTTCCTTCGGGAACGACGACGGCGCACACCGCCGTAGCCTGGCGGCATGAACCTATCCCGAATTCGTGCGACCCTTTGGAAACTGCGGCACATGCTGTTGGCTGTCGCGGTCCTGACCTCGCTGGCTGCGATCCTCTCGACCATACGGGGGCTGGCCCCTGCGACGGTCAGCGTCGTCGTGGCGAAGAAAGACTTGACGCCGGGAACCGCTCTCGGCTCGTCGAATCTCACGATCGCAGAGGTATCCGCCGAACTAGCTCCCGAAGGATTGACTCGCTCCCTCGAAGACCTCAACGAACGAGTCCTCATAACCTCCGTGCCCAAGGGCGCACCCGTGACGCGAAAGATGACCCTTTCAGACGACTTTCTCGCTTCTGCCCCCGAAGGAACCGAAATCGCCCCTGTGGTCGCCGACGTCGGCGGAGCCGACAAGCTCCTCACTCCGGGGCGCACCGTTGCCCTCTACGCACCGCCCGGGGAGCACAGCAAGGCTCGCGAAGCAGTGAAGATCGTGGATAAAGCAACGATCGTCGGGGTGGGGCCAAAGAATGAATCGACATCCTTTGTTAGTGATTCCTCTCACACGTCGGTGTTGTACGTTGCTGTGCCTCAAAACACCATTAGCCTGGTTATCGGTTATGGCTCAACGATGCCCATGCGGGTTGTGGTCGTTCGTTAACCCCATGGCGCGTGACCATCACGTCCGCGTTGCAAAAGGGCGCGCGGGTCATCCACCTAAAAGAAAGAGATGGATTCACCATGATTCAGGGTTTCAAGAAATTCATCATGCGCGGCAATGTCATCGAACTCGCCGTCGCTGTCGTCATTGCCGATGCCTTCAGCCCAATCGTCAACAACCTTGTTGGCAAGGTGATTAACCCGACTATCGGAGGGCTGTTTGGAAAACCCAACTTTAACAACATAGGCGAGTTCCATGTTGGTGACGCAACGGTTCAGCCCGGCACCGTGCTCACCGCTCTGATCGCTTTCCTCCTCATTGCAGCCGCAGTCTATCTGGCGCTCGTTTTCCCAATGAACAAGCTCAACGAGCGCATGGCGAAGCGGAAGGGCCTCAACGCCGAAGAAGCAGAGGTCAGCGACGAAGTCAGGCTCCTGACGGAGATTCGCGATGCGCTCGCCGGCGGCGGCTACATGAACGGCGGCGGTGCCGCGGGTGGCGGCTACACGGGTGACGGTTATCGCCAGTAACGAACGGCCACGCCCAATAAGGACCGCTAGATTGACACGATCTAAAGTTGAAATCTAGAAAGAGGTGCCCCGGAGTCATTCCGGGGCACCTCCGTTTCATGACCAGCACTTCGACAAGAAAACTGCCTGGGACGGAATCGCCGGATAGAAACTGTCTGAACCAGCATCCCGACATAAAACTTGGTGCATGATCATCGGTTTGAGAGCCCAGTGAGACGAGATTCGAGCATCCACCCCGCTGAAACTCGAGAGTTTATCGCGAGGGAATCTGGCTTACAGCGAGCCGAAATGCGGCGGTCGGTCTCCGAGCAAGCGGCGCTCATTGGCGTCGCGAGCGGCGACGGCCGACTCCTCGCGCTGGAGGGAGCGGGTCTCACGCAGGTCGTTGAGATGCAATGCTTCCTCGGGGTTCGCAATCTCGCCGCGGGCCAGGCGCTCGGCGTCGACCCTCGACAAACGCACCGCCGCGCGACGCTTACGCTTCGGCGCCTGCGATTGCCCGGCCAAGCTCCGCCTTGCCGATTCTAAAGATCGGTTCCGCGCCGGAGCTTTGGCAGCTGGATCTGACGTCGGCGAATCGCCGCTGGCACCGGCAAGCAACTCGCGATTCTGACCGCCGTTCGAGTCCGATTCGCCAGCCTGAGACGCGTTCACTTTCTCTTGCCCCTGGAAGCGGAGCGCGAAGCCGAACGGCCGGCACCGGGAGCAGACTGAGAGGCACTGGAGGCCGAACCGCCCGCCTCGGAAGCCGCCTTGGACGAATCCGAAGGAGAACGAGCACCTTCAGGCACAGCTTTAGAGGAGACCTCAGAAGCGGGGTCAGCGGAGTACGGAGACTGCTGGGAAACCTCTGGCGACCGCGGGGCGGACTCGGAAGAACGCTGAGCTGCCTCGGAGGAACGCTGGGGCGCAGCCGAAGACGAACGGGAACCGGGAGCGAGAAGCGAGCCCGCCTCCGAAAAAGCCTCGGAAGAAGAGCGCGAGCCGGAGAGTCGGGAGACGGCGCCGTGGGAAGCGCCGGAATCTGAAAGCGCGTCGGAGCCGGAATCGCCGAGGCCCAAGCCAACCGCCAGGCCGGATCGGTCCACGACGTGGCCCAGAACCGTATCGACCTGCATGCCCCGCCCCTTGATTCCCAGCTCCTTGCGCAGAGCGTCGACGAACTCTGGGCGGCTGCGCTCGGCGCCGTCGGCGGCTATCCATGCGACCATCTCGTCCAGTTGATCGTCCGTATACGCGGCAAGGGAGAGGCCCTTCGCGACGTCCGGGCGGGGGCCGCGCTTGACCGCCGCCTCACGCCTCAGCTTTTCAGCCCAATTCGGGTCCTTCGAAAGAGGAGCCCCGCCGGTGACAGTTTCGCCGCCGGCAACAGTTTCGCCACCAGTGACAACTTCGCCGCCGGCAACAGTTTCGCCGCTAGTGACAACTTCGCCTCCGACGACGACTTTGCTGCCAGTGACGGCTTCGCCGCCCGGGCCGTCGGCCGGCGCGGCCCATTCGTCGCCGAGCACGGGCACCCTGACGCTGTCGGAAAGCTCGAGCGCGCGGGCTCGCTTGATCGCGTTGACAACAAGCGAGGCCTGGCCCTCCGGATCGATGAACAGCGAGGTGGAGAAGGTCCTGATCACAGCCCAGCCCCGCGATTCCAGCCGCTCCAGCCAGTACCTGTCCCTGCGCCGCACCGACGGCTCGTTTACGTAGGCTTCGTCGTCGACCAAGACGGCGACCCGCCACGTGCCGGGAAGCTCGACGTCGCCGGCGACGAGCGGAATCCTCACGCCGTCGTCGAAGCCGAAATCGGAGGCCACGGCGTACCCGGCGCGCACGAGCCTGTCCCGCAGGTCCGTGAGGAGGGCGCCTATCGGCTCGTCGGAACTGGAGGGGTCGAGCGGGACCTCGCGGCCGTCCGCCCTGTCGATGAGCTTCTCCAGAAGCCGCGGGCCGGGCGTGGACAGCCTGTCCGCGCCGATCTCGCCGGGGCCGAGGGAGGAGACGATCTTGAGCTCGGAGCGCGCGGCCTCCATGGCGTCGACGAGGCCGGTGAGCCCGCCGGCCGTCGAGAGGGGCCCGAAGGTGTGCAGCACTCGCCCGTGCACCGTCTTGCCCAGACCCACGGTCAGAATGATGGAGTCGCGGCGCAGGCCGCCGGTCTGCGTGAGCTCCAGGACGGCGAAAGGCTCGACCCCGCCTTTCGAGACGAACTCGGCCAGCTGGGGGGAATCGGCGGCCAGCCGCGCAAGGGCTTCGCGTATGCGGACCGCGTGGGCCGGAGAGACGCAGACGACGGCGAGGGATTCGCCGGGCCGCGTCAGCACATGGTCGACGACGGCGTCGACCGCCGCGTCGACTTCGACCTGCGGCCCCTCGACCATGCCCGACTGCGGATTCGGCACGCCGCGCCCCTCCACGAGCACAAGGCTGGGCTTGCGGCCGCGCTTGGCCGACGGCACGAGCTCAAGGACGTCCGCATACCCCTGTTCGCGCAGCGTTTGGGTGGCCAGCTCGTCATGCTGGGCGCGCAGCGTGGGAAGCTCGCACACGGGCAGAATGTCCGCGAAGGCTGCGATCGTCGAATCCCCGCCCTCGGCCCGCGCGCGGCGAAGATTGCCCATGACGACGATCTGACGGCCGCGCATGAGCATCGAAACGGCCGAAGAGAGGCCGCCGGCGTCCTGCTCGTCCATGATGACGATGTCGGCCCAGGGCATGGGAGGCACGAATTCGGCCGTGATCATCGACGGAATGACCCACACCGGGCGGGACGCCTGAACGAGCCTCGGATAGGTGGCGATCGCGTCGCGCAGGGCGCCCGTCGAGTAGCGTTCGAGCTGATCGTCGAGTTTGAGGGTGTCCTCACGCCGCTTCGAGATCGTTTCGCGCATGATCCGCACGACGGCGCGGGAAACCGGCCCGGCCAGCGTCTCGGTGTGCTCCCGGTCGAGCCTGCGCACCTCGGCGGCGAGGACGGCGAGGTTGGCCGGCGTCGTGCGAGAAAGGGCCGGGGAGCGCCCGACGAGCTGCTCGAAAAGGGAGGCCGAATATATGAGGTCGAGCTCGGCCGGGATCTGTTCGGTTCGCACGCCTCGCTCGGAAAAGTCCTTGACGACGCCGCCGAAGCCCTCCGCCTTCAGCTTGGCGACGAGCTCGTTGGCCCTGGGCAGGCGAGACATCGTGCCTTCGTCCATCGACAGCGAGAGGAGGAAGTCCAACAGCTCGCCCATCGGCATCATGCGAAGCTTCCTCCCGGGAAGGATCCCCTCCAGCTCCTCAAGCTGCCCGCCGGCGTCGCGCGCGCTTTCGCGGATCTGGGTCATGCCCTCGGGAAGCTTGGGCCAGCTGGCTTCCGCGCTGTAGCGCTTCCACACCTCGCGCTGGCGCTGCACGGTGACGAGGTCGCGGTGCAGGTCGTGGCTCACCGCCCCCGGCCGCACATAGTCTTTCGCCTGTTTCGTCAGACGGCGCCGCTCCGATCCCTTCATCTCCTCGCCGTGGCTTTCGCGCCATTCCTTCGACGCCGTCGCGATCACCATGTCCTGAACGGAGCGCTCGAAAATCTGGGGCAGGAAAATGTCGAGGGAGTGGGAGATTCCGCGCAGCATCTCAATCTGCTCGCGCCAGTCCTCGAAAGTCTCCGCCACGGAGAGCCCGGTCTCCTCCGCCGCGCGTTCGGCCTGGGCCTTGACGGCGGGGATCGTCTTGGACGCGAGCTTCTTGGCGAGGGCCATGGCCTCCTCCCCCGCCGCGGCCGTGTGAATGTCCGCACCGGCCCACGGCGAGTCTGCCATGCCCACGAACGCCCCGAGCTCCGAGGCGTCTTCGAGTTGGGCCTGCACGTGCGAAAGCTCGCCCCGCAGGGCGTGGACGGTGTCGGAGTCCAGCCGGACCCTGCTGCGCGGGGCGTCCTTGCCCTCGGTCAGCCGCGCCAGCCTCCCCCGAAGCGAGTGCACCGGGTGCCCCCCCTGGGGATCGACGTCGTGCAGCGAAGCGACGTACTCGCTGAGCTCGCGCCGGACGGCAACGAGGCGCGCCCGCAGCTCCAAAACGTCGGCCGGGTCCTCCTCGTCTCCGCGCAGCCGCATGCCCGTGCGGATGCGGCGCGCCACCGTGTCGAGGTCCGAAAAGTCAAGGACGAGGTCGCCCAGGCCCAGGCGCTCCATCTCGTCCACGAGGGCCCTGGCCGAGGAGGCGCGCCCCGGAATGTAAAGGATCGACCTGCCGGAGGCCGCGGCGTCGGCGACTATCGCCGCGAGGGCGCCCACCGCCTGAGATCCGGGCGGCGCGTCGACCACGATCGACCGCCCGGACGCGATCGCCTCGATGATCGCCAACTCGGCGGGGTCGCGGTCGCCGGCGCCGCGTTCGGCCTCCGGCGAGCGGTCGCGCATCTCGGCGGGAGGCAGCGGCAGCGCGGCGAGGCGCCGGGTCTCGTCGTCGCCCGCCAGCGCCGCCATGATCCCGGAAGTTTCGATGTAGGGCTTCATCGCCTCGAGGTCGGCCAGGAGCACGAGGCCCGGATGCGTGAAACTGCCGAGCAAAGCCCCGTCCTCGTAAGAAAACCCGGGCAGGTACACGCGTCCGAGTTCGCGCAGGTAGGCGACGGCCGCCTCGTGGCGGGCGACGTCGGCCGCCATGGCGCGCAGCCTCGATCCCTCCTCGGCGGTCATTCCGTGGGAACGCAGAGCGCGCAGCACCGCCGGGTTGACGTCGCAGCGGGCTGTGAGCGTGATGTAGGCGTCGTCAGGGCCGGCCTCGTCGAGCCTGGCCGAACGCATGAGCCCTGCCTCGTACATTTCGCGGATCTTGGGGGCCGCCGCGTCGCTCCCGGAGGCTCCGTCCTCAACCGAGTCGGCCGACCTCGTTGCGGCGAGCTCCTCCGTGCTTTCGAATGTCACGCTTTCGAGGCCCTCAAGCGCGTTGCCGCGATCGCCGGGCGCGCTTGCACGCCCCCCTGGCGTGTCCGCCAAGCCGTCGGACGCGTTGCCGAGCGGCCGGGGCGAGTCGTTGTGCGCCTCGCAGGCGCTTCCGCCCGGCGATCCCGCTCCGGCGGCGTCCGCGGCGTGGACTTTGCCGTTGCCGCCGTCGCCTCCGGATCCGTTGCCGCCGTTCGCATCTTCGGCCGATCCGTCGCCGGCGCCCGGCCTCCCGGGCAGCTCTTCGCCCAGGGCGACGTCGTGCATGTCAGCCCGCGCCGCGCCGATGGCCATCTGCTCAACGGTGTCGCGGCCCAACGCCTTCCCCGAGGAAGCGCCCGGCGAACCGCCCTTCTCGCGGCTTTGCGAGGAGGCTGCCGGCAGCTCGGTCCACGATATGTGGCCGATCGCGAGCGTGACCGGCGCGTACCCGTATTGCTCGGAAAGGCCCTCCATTCGCGTGCGCAGCGAGGCCAAGTGGGCCTGTGCCTCGCGCTGGGCGGATTCCTCCCGGATGACGGACGTCAGCAGGGTCGGCTTGCCGGAGTACAGTTGTGAAGCCCCGGTCGGATGGGGGTGGGTGAGGTCGACCACAGCCGGGTCGCCTGCCCTGATGGGCACGGCGGCTTCGTCGGCGACGACGGCAAGTTCTCTGTGCCAATCCGAATATGCGCGGGAAAGCCGCTCGGCACGCGACGGCCCGCCGACGTCGTCGGCCAAAGCCGGCTGCGCCTCGGCGAATAAGTCCGGCTCCTTCATCTCCCGGGATTTGCGCGCGATGAAGGAACGCTTTCCGGAGCGTTCTGCGCGCTCGGAAACGGACGGGCGATTCTCGTCCGCCTCGGCGGCCTCCGGCGACGGCGCGGCGGACTCGGCCGCGGGCGCGGCCTTGTCATTTTTGCGACTGCGCTTGAAGAAAGGGCTCACGCATCCACGGTATCGGTACTGCAACCGAAATTCCGCTTACCGCGCCGATCGCCCGTAAACGAAGCCGCCCTCACACATCCGCACTCAGGGCTGACCATGCGGCACGTGCGACGCCGCCTTCGGACCTGCGCGCCGTCCCACTCGGCGCCGTCGGCCTCCCTGCGAAGACGGCGGGAGCGACGCACGTCGTCCTTTCGAGAGGCGACGCCGCCCCTCAAAAACAACTGCGAACTTCGGAGAAGAGCAGTGGCGCCTAGCGCCAGAATGCAAGCTCCTGCAACACTCCCAAGTGAACCCCATTCCCATGCGAACCCCGGAAAAGGCCGGATTCCTATGCGAACCCCGGAAAAGGCCGGGCTGTCGGTGGCCGCACCGAAAAAACTGCGCCCTCGAAAGGATTCGAACCTTCGACCTACCGCTTAGGAGGCGGTCGCTCTTCCCCTGAGCTACGAGGGCAACGTGCCTAGTCTACCCGCGTCGGCGGGTTCAAGCACGTCAGCGCGGGCGGCGTGCGCCACCTCCGGTCAGCCGCCGACGGGCAGGGCCGATCGACGCGGGACTCCGCCTGTCCACTCGCCTGATGCACCCACCGCCGTCGGACCGGGGCGTGCGCGCTCGCAGTCGAGCCAGTCGCAAGGCCCCTACTTGGCGGTGCGGCTCCACGGGACGTTGCCCCACGGGGCGTCCTCGTTCTCACTGGTTCGGCGCGGAACGATGATCGTCGGGCACACGGAGTGATGGAGGATGGCCTGGCTCGTCGATCCGAGCAGCAGGCCGGCAAAGCCTCCGCGTCCGCGAGTGCCGACCACAAGCATGTCCACCGCCGTCGAGAACTCGGCGAGCAGCGCGGCCGGATTGCCCTCGATCACGTGGCAGTGCGCGTCGATCTTGTACCCCTCGGCCGCCTTCATGACGGTGTCTTTGAGGCCGGCGCGGACGTCGTCGAGCACCTCTTGGTGATACCCGGGCCCCGGAACCCACATCGACCCGCTGAGGTTGATGGCGGAGACGCAGGAAAGCTTGGCCTTCCATCTCGCGGCCTCCCGCACGGCCAGCCCCAAAGCGATCTTCGACGTCTCCGATCCGTCCACGCCGCACACGATGTGCTCAACCGGGAGCACGTCTCTCACCGCCGTCGACGGGACGACGACGGCGGCGCAGAAAGCGCGCGCGGAAAGGGCCGAAGCCACCGACCCCAAAAGCCTGTCGGCGAATCCGCCAGATCCGCCCCGCGCCCCTACGACGACTCGCGCGGCTTTCTTCGAACGCGCCAGAAGCGCCGAGGTCGGGTCTTCCGCCTCGAGAGAGGTCTGGACGTCGACGCCGACGTCGGCCGTCTTCTCCCGCGCCTTCTCAACGACCTCCCGTGCATCGGCCTCGGTCAAGCCGGCGTTGCCGCGGTGTCCCGGATATGTCGGTTCCTGATGGCAGCAAAGAATCTCCAGCACGGCGTTGCGCATCTTCGCCTCCTGCGCCGCCCACTTAAGAGCGTTGAAAGAAGCGTCGGAACCGTCGACGCCGCACACAACCACGTTGTCGTGTTGATAAGCCACCGTAATCACCTCCGTTTAGGTGTTTACAGTTTCCCACGTTCCCGGTGGCCAGGTAAAGCTTCACAGCCCGCCAAATTCGAGGAAATTGAGAATGGAGAGGCGGCAGCGAAGGAAAAGAGGGCAACGGGCACAAGGGGCGGGAGGGGCGGCGACGTCGAAACAGGCGGGGCCGGGAGAAGCGACGAGGCCTCGGAAACGGCTGCCTTGAAAGAAGCGTGGCGGCAGGAGAAACGGAGAGGCCGCAAGAGAGAAGACACGCAAGCGAAGGGGCCGCCCCTTTAGGGCGGCCCCTTCGACACACTCAGTTGCTCAGTGGAGCACGCGAATCACGGTAGGCGTACCGCCGACCCAAGAGTTGGGTCCGACGCGGGTCCCCATCGAGGGGTTCCATGCGCCGACGTTCTGGCCGTTCCCGGCGTAGATGCCGACGTGGCCGGGCCAGTAGAGGATGTCGCCGGGCTGCGCCTGCGAGTAGGGAACCCTCGTGCCGGCGGAAAGGACGGAAGTGGTGTATCCGCCGATCGAAACTCCGAACTTGCCGTAGACGTAACGGACGAAGCCGATGCAATCCCAGCCGGAGGGCGTGGTGCCGCCCCAGCGGTACGGCGAACCGACGTAGGACATCGCGGTCGAAAGAACCGACGAGCCGCTTCCGGATGCGGTGCGGGCGACGGGAGCCGCCTGGGCGACCGGGGCAGCGGCCTGCTGCTGCCTGACGTTGTTGGCGGCGGCGGGGCGCGCACCGCGAGTGATGGTGGCGTTTGCCTGCTGAATGTTCCCCTGGACGTTTCCGGATTCCTGGCTGCCAGCCGCCTTCTGCGTCCTACCGGCTTGCTGTGCGGCAGCGGGCTGGGCGGCAACCGGCGTTGCCTTCTTCTGAACGCTGACCTGGAAAGCGGTAGCGGGCTGCTGGTCGGAAGCCTGCGCATCCTGAACCTGGACCTGCTCGAGCTGCCAGTTGGCGTCGGCGGGGGCCTTGACTGCCGAAGTGTCGGTGATCGTCTCGTCGGCGCTGAGGTCGGTAACGGGGGCGAGGTCGGCGTTGGCCGATCCCTCGTCGGCGTTGGCGGAGGGCAGTGCCACGCCAAGCATCGTTCCAACGGCCATGGCTGCTGCCACGCTGCGGCCGGCGGGGGAATTCAGAGCGCTGAGGGCGACCTCGCGGTTGAGCGAATGGCGTCCGGTCATCTCGGTTTTCTCCTAAACGTTTCGTCATTCAATTCGAGGCCTTGGGAGCCCCGGATTGTTTGTCCACGTAAAACAATAACGGGCCGTCTCCCGATTGTCACATTTAGATAACGGAACGAGGCACAACTCACCTTTTCCTCCTTCGCCGTAACCGCACTTTCCCTTGACGCAGAAGGGAAAAGTCCGCGTTGCAAACGTTTCGATTTTGTTATCGGCGATCGTGACAAACAGGGAAGCGGAGAAACGGAGAGCGTTACCCATCTCTCGCAAAACCCTTGAATTTGCGCGACTTATTCACAATATCGGACCATTTGCCGGAACTACTACCCTAGTTTTAGGACTTATGTCACATTTCGGCGAGATTGCAAGAAGAGACCACGTTTTTGTCGCGTCGTTGCAACGATTTCCCAAACGGAAGGCTCAGAACGAGCCTTCCGCCACATTCTTGCGCCTCGGAGTTTGGACGTCGGCCCCGCAGGAGAGCCTCGGGGCGGCGTCCCAGCGCGCAAAGCCGCCGACGTCGCACTGCGTCAAAGCGAAACGCGCCGCCTTCAGCGGGCAGCCCGTGCGGCGCTTGCCTCGCAAACAGAAAGGCGGGCTGCTCGCAGCGAAAGAGCCAAAGCCTCCGTTTTCGCTACCTCGCGAACAGATGGGCCTGCTGCCAGTCGGAAAGCGCGACCTCACGGCCGTGCCGCGCGCCTTTGCCCGGCTCCTCTCCGCCGGACTTTCCTCCCTCGCCGGAGGAGGCGATCGTGACGCGTCCGCCGTCGTCCTCGATCCTCACTCGGGCTCCGGGGACGATGCCGGCGGCCGAGAGCCGGCCGAGGAAGTCCGGGTCGGTCTGCACGCCTTCGGCGATCCTGACAATGACGGCCTCCCCGAGGTCGCCTTGGGCGACGCGGTCCTTCACCGAGCGAAGGTCGCTTTGCACGGCGCTGCTCGCCACCCCTTCGACTCCCGGGATCGGGTTTCCGTACGGATCGACGTCCGTGTGCTCGAGGAGCGTTTCGAGGCGCTCCTCGACGGCGTCGGACATGACATGCTCCCACCGGCACGCCTCCTCGTGGACGTCGGGCCAGGGCATGCCGAGGACGTCAAGGAGCAGGCGCTCCGCCAGCCGGTGCTTGCGCATGACCCTGGTGGCCTGCCGTTTGCCCTCTTCCGTCAGCGCGACGACGCGGTTGTTCTTGACGTGCATGAGGCCGTCTCGTTCGAGGCGGGCGACAGTCTCGGACACCGTCGGCTTCGACTGCTCGAGGCGTTCGACAAGGCGGGCGCGCAGCGGAGGAATTCCCTCTTCTTCAAGCTCGTACACGGCTTTGAGGTACATCTCAGCCGTGTCGACTAGGTGACTCATGATTCTCCTCGCTTAACCGTTGGGATTCGCCTGGCGCCCGCATCCAAATTTGGCGTCTGCATCCAGAATAGTGGACCTAAGCTGCAATATCGCCCGGAATAAAGGCACTATTGGCTTATGAATATCGAGATCCCGTCAGGCTTGCTCCCCCGCGAAGGCAGATTCGGCTCGGGGCCTTCACGCCCAAGAACCGGATTGCCCGCTTCCCTCGGCGGCGCCGAAAGCCTCATCGGGACGTCGCACCGGCAGGCGCCGGTCAAGGCGCTGGTCCGCCGCATCCGCGAAGGCCTCGCAGAGCTCTTCGACGCCCCCGTCGGCTACGAAGTGCTCCTCGGCAACGGCGGCGCCTCGCTCGTGTGGGACGCGATCGCCTTCACCGGGGTGCGACGCCGAGCGCAGGCCGCCGTCTTCGGCGAATTCACAAGAAAGGCCGCCGCGGCGGCGGCGCGCGCCCCGTGGGTCGAGTGCACAACGGTCGAAGCGGCCGCTGGCGAGGTCGCCCTGTGCGACGACGGCACGGCGGACAGTGGAGGCGAGGGCGCGGAAACGGCCGCAGCGGGCGGCGCGGCGGCCGAAGGCTTGGCGGCGAGGCTCTCGCGCGCTTCGCTTCCAGGCGCGGACGGCCCCGCAGACGCGTTGGGGCCGGAAGCCGTCGATGCCTATATGTACGCGCATAACGAGACCTCGACCGGAGCGCTGAGCCCCGTTCGCCGGTTTGGCCGCGGCCAGGCGCTGACCTTCGTCGATGCGACGTCGAGCGCGGGAGGCGTGGCCGTCGACGTCGGCGAAACCGATCTTTACTACTTCTCCCCCCAGAAATGCTTCGGGGCCGAAGGCGGGCTGTGGCTGGCCCTCGCCTCCCCCGCCGCGCTCGCGCGATTCGAGAAATTGGCCGGAGAGCGGTACGTCCCCGACATCCTCAACCTCCATCTCGCGGCGGCGAACTCGCGCGCCGACCAGACGCTCAACACGCCTTCGATCGTCAACCTCGCAATCATTGCCTCGCAGGTCGACTGGATGCTCGAAAGCGGCGGCCTCGCGGCGATGGACGCCCGCTGCCGCCGATCCTCGGGAATCCTCTATGAGTGGGCGGAGCGCTCCGACTTCGCTGCGCCCTTCGTTTCGCCGCAATGGCGCTCCTCCGTGGTCGCCGCAATCGACATCGACGAGGCGATTCCCGCCGACGCTCTGCGCCGGGTCCTCCGCGCGAACGGGATCCTCGACGTCGACCCGTACCGCTCGCTCGGGCGCAATCAGCTGCGCGTGGCGACTTTCCCCAACGTCGAAGCCGACGACGTCGAAGCGCTCGCCGCCTGCATCGACTACGTCGCCGAGCGCATGTGAGCCGTTTGCGGGCCGTCGCGAGCGGACGCGAGCCTCCTGCGGGCCGCGATCTGGCCTGTCGCCGAGCGGAACTGAGACGCCGTCAGACGGACGCGAGCCGTTTGCGGAACAACCCCGAAAACCTCAGAGGACAGCCCCGGAATCTCTACGGAACGACCCCGGGAGTGTGGCGGTCCTGGGCGGAGGCCACCTCGCGCGCGAGCTCCTGCTCCCTGAGCCGCTCCCGCTCGACGGGGCCGATGATTTCGACGCGCGGGCGCGGCGTGAATGAGTAGCGGACCTCCACTCCCCAGTGGCGCCTGCCCCACACGAAGGCCCCAAGGACCACGGCGAAGGACGCGACGGCGCCGATCCCCACGCCCCAGCGGGGGCTGACGTTCTCGCACACCCAGCCGGCGATGAACAAGCCTATCGGCGCGGTGCCGATCATGACCGTCTGGTAGAGCGACATGACGCGTCCGCGGATCTCCGGAGACGTGGAAACCTGGACGGCGGTGTTGGCGCTCGTGAAAAGGAGAAGCGCGGTGAAGCCGACGAACACGAGCGAGACGGCGTAGGAGGCGTACGTGGGCATGACCGCGTTGACCAGAGCCGTGACGCCGCACAGCGCGGCCGCGATGACCACCGTGCGCACGCGCGGGGCCCTGGAGCGGCGGGCGGCCAGAAGCGCGCCGCCGAGCGAGCCCGCGCCGAGCAGCGAGCCGAGAATGCCGTACTCCCCGGCTTCCAGGCCGAAAACCGTTCTGGCCATGGCCGCGCTCGTCAGTCCGAAGTTCATGCACAGGCATGAAACAGTTCCCGCGACGACGAAGATGACGGCGAGGTCCGGGCGCTGGCGAACATAGCGGAGCCCCTCGCGAAAACGGCCGCGGCGGGAAGCGGCGGAACCGCCCTCGCGTGCAGGCTCTGCCTGGCCGGCCGATTTTGTGAAGTATTCGCTGGGGCGCACCGCCAGAACCGCGGCGATCGTGAAACCGAAAGTGGCGGCGTTGACGAGAAACACCCAGCCGGAGCCGACCGCGGCGATGAGCAGACCCGCGGCGCCGGGGCCTACGAGCCGCCCCAGGTTGAAGCTCGTCGAGTTGAGGCCGACGGCGTTCGGCAGATCCTCGGCGGGAACCAGCTCGGAAACGAACACGGCTCGCGAGGGCATGTCGATCGACGCCGCCGTCCCGCTCGCGAAGGCAAAAACGGCCACGTGCCAAACCTGCACCTCGCCCGTGAGCACGAGGGCCCCGAGCCCGGCGGCGAGCAGCGCGAGCGCGCCCTGGGTCATTAGGAGGATCTTGCGCCTGTCAAACCGGTCGACGAGCAGCCCCGTGAACGGGAGGAAAAGCATTGTGGGCGTGAGCTGAAGCGCCGAGACCAGGCCGACGGCGAAGGCGTTGTCCTTCGTGAGCTCGGCGAGGACGATCCAATCCTGCGCGATGAACTGCATCCACGTGCCGATGTTGCCGATGAGGGAGGCGAAGAACCAGATTCGGTAGTTTCTGTGCTTGAGGCTGGCGAACGTGCGCCCCATTGGCCCCTCCTTTTCCTTCGTCGCGGACGGCTCCGTTCGCTTTCAGTGTGAGGCTTTCACTTTACGCCAATGAGGGAACACCGTCGTCGATCCCACGCCAGCCCCACGGCGCAGCGGGCAATGGCGCCGCCTGGCAGACGCGACGCATCGGCGTTCCCGCGCTCGGAGGCACATCCAGGCGAACGCAATAGGATCGACGGCGATCCCCGCTTCGCCATGCCGGCCTTCGACGAGGAGCAGGGCGGCGGGCCTTTCCGCGCCTCATGGCAAAAGCCAGTCCTCGGCGGCTCGCGCCGAGGACTGGCTTTCCCGCCCAGACGAGGGTTGCCGCGTCAGATGAGGCCGAGCATCCTCTGGATCGGGTCGAGCAAAAAGTAGACGACGAACAGCGCGCTGACAAGCCACATGAGCGGGTGGACCTTGCGCGCCCTGCCGCGAGCCGCCTCAACCATGCAATGGCAGATGAAGCCGACGCCGATGCCCACCGTGATCGAGTAGCCGAAAGGCATGAAGACGATCGTCAGGAAGGCGGGAATGGCAATCCCCAGGTCGGTCCAATCGATCTTCGCCACCTGCTGCATCATGAGGAAGCCGACGGCCACGAGCGCCGGCGCCGCGGCCTCGTTGGGCACGAGCGCCGCGAGCGGGGCGAAGAACGTCGACAGCAGGAAGGCGACGCCCGTGACGACGGACGCAAGGCCGGTTCGCGCGCCGTCGGCGACGCCGGTGGACGACTCGATGTAGGAGGTGTTCGAGGAAACTCCGCCGACGCCGCCCGCGATCGCCGCGAGGGAGTCGACTAGCAGAATCCTCTGCGTGTTCGGCGGGTTGCCTGCGTCGTCGAGCAGATCGCCTTCCGCGCCGACGGCGACCATCGTTCCCATCGTGTCGAAAAAGTCCGCGAGCATGACGGAGAAGGCCAGAACCACGACGGCAACCACGCCGATCTTCGCGAACGGCCCGGAAATCGAAAACTCGCCCAGGGTCGAGAAGTCTGGCGTTTGAACCGGGCTCCCCTTGAGCGAGGGAACGGTCAGACCCCAGCCGCCCGGGTTGTCGCCGCCGCGGGGCCCGACGTGCCTGACCGCTTCGACTGCGACCGCCAAAACCGTGGTCGAAACGATTCCGACGAGGATCGCGCCCTTGACGTGGCGAACCATGAGGACGACGGTCAAAGCGAGCCCGAGCGTGAAGACGACGAGCGGCCACGTCGAGACCGAGCCGTTGACGCCGAAGACGAGGGCCGTCTCGCCTTCCCCGCCCCTGTGGACGATGCCTGCGTTTACGAGGCCGACGAAGGTGACGAACAGCCCGATCCCCACGGAGATCGCGGTGCGCAGATATTTGGGCACCGCGCGGAAGATCGCTTCGCGCAGACCCGTCAGCACAAGGAAGACGATGACGACTCCCTCGATGACGATGACTCCCATGCCGTCGGCCCACGTCATCCCCGGGATCTTGACGATCGTTCCGGCGACCATCGAATTGAGGCCGAGGCCCGCCGCCAAAGCGAGCGGGAAATTCGAGACCGTGCCCATGAGGATCGTCATGAGTCCGGCGACCAGGGCCGTTCCGGCGACGATCGCCGCCGCGTCGGGCTCCGACCCTCCGCCGAGGTACTTTCCGGCGGAGTCCGTGCCCGAAAGGATGATGGGGTTGAGGACCAGAATATAGGCCATCGCGAAGAACGTGACGACGCCGCCGCGGACCTCCCGCCACACCGAAGTTCCACGTTCATTGAGATGAAAATAGCGGTCGAGAACGCCTTGCCGGGATCCGGAGGCGGAGTCCGACGTCGTTTGAGAAGTACTCACGTCACACCAGTCTCGCATATCAAACTTTCAAGAAGCGATTCTGACCAAATGGCGAGACGAAACTGTGCGAGCCTCGCAGGGCGGATTACGAACGGCACGGATCGCAAGCGGTGCAGATCGCAAGCGATTCAAATCACGAATGGCACAGTTCGCGAGCGCGGGTGCGGCGCTCTGGCGAAGAGTGCGGAACGAGTGCGGTGCGCGGACACGGCGCTCGTGCGGAAGGCCGACGCCGCCGCGGCTCAGGGCACGGCCGCCTGCACTAAATGCCCGATTCCCCGCATGGTCAGCCGCCCGTCGCTGGCCGGGACGAAGACGGCCTGGCCCGCGATGACGCTCCGGACGCGGCCGCCTGCCTCCAGCTGGGCGGCGCCCTGGAGGCACAGAACCGTGCGGGGGCCGATCCCGCGCACCCGCACGCGCGTGTTGGCGTCCCTCAGCCGGATCTCCGAAAGCTCGAAGTCGTCGACCGGGGCGTAGAAGGTGGAAACGGCTGCGTTGACGCGCTCGGGTGCGATCCGCGTGGGCGGCGAGGCGGAAGAGTTGAGCACCGCGAGCAACTCGGGCACGTCGACATGCTTGTGGGTGAGCCCCGCCCTCAGCACATTGTCCGAGGCCGCCATGATCTCGACGGCCACGCCGCTGAGGTAGGCGTGGACGGTGCCCGCGGAGAGGAAGAGCGCCTCGCCGGGGTTGAGGGTCACGGGGTTCATAAGGAGCGAGGCCACCACCCCGGGGTCGCCCGGATGGCGTTCGGAGAGCATGGCGGCCACACGGTCGGCGCGGGCCGACGGCGAATCGGCGGCGGGCCTTGCCGCGCATGCTTCCGCCACTTCGGCGACCTCCTCGGGCGAGGGCCGGGTCTGCTCGCGCACAAGGTATTCGAAGGCCCCGCGAACTCCGCCCATGCCGAGGACCGCCCGCAGGCGCTGGGCCAAGGGAGCATCCAGGCCCTTGAGAACCTCGCCGATCCGGCGTCGTGCCCGAAATCCCGCGAGCGCCTCAAAGGTCGTGAGCGCGTAGGCGAGCTCGGGCTTGTGGTTGCGGTCCTTGTAATTCCGGTTGGGCGCGGACCTGGGAACGCCCGCCGCCTCTTCGGCCGCGAAGCCCTCTTCCGCCTGTTCGATCGTCGGATGGACCTGAAGCGACAACGGCTCGGCCGGAGCGATGACCTTGAGAAGGTAGGGCAGGGACGTCCCGTACCTCTCGACGACCGACTCGCCCAGCGCAGCCTCGGGGTCCTGGGCGATCCATTCGGCCAGCGACTGCGAAGGCGGCCCCGGCGGCACCCGCGACGGGTAGAGCTGCGAATCGTCGACGATCGACGTTCCGACCCCGACGGAGGCGGGGTCGTCCGGGTGGGCGCCGAGCCACACTTCGGCTACGGGCCCTTCGGCGGGCGGCTTCCCCAGCAAACCTGGAATGGCCGACGTCGACCCCCACTGGTACGGACGAGCGCGTCCCCTCAATTCCAGCACGTCAGGATCGAACCCCTGCGGCGAGCTCCATATCTGCCTCGTCGACTACGGGTTCGGCGGGATCCCACATCCTCTCCTGGTCTTCCGCGGAGACGTCGGTCTCGGAGTGAGCGCCGCAGCCGTGGTCGAAGGAAACGACTTTGCCGTCGAAAGGAGACCATTCATTGGCGCACACGCCGAAGAGGAGCCTGGCGGACCCTCCCATGGGCATGAGGAAGCCACACGTCGAGCAATTGGCCTGGGCCTGGCGGGTTCCGGGGTTGTCCGGGCCGCTATCCCCCTTGTACCACCTTGTAAATGCGGCGTCGCGTCCTTCTTTTGACAGGGCTCTCGGCCGCCCCAGGCCCATCTCGAAAGGGTCGATCTGATCGGCGTCCTCCCCCGTCTGCTCGAACCCCGGTTCGAGCCGCGAATCGTCGGCGTTGTAGGGAAGGCGGTCCGTGGGAGACACGTCGGAGGGCTCGACCCTGTCCGACCAAGGAACCCATTCCGGGGCGAGCAGCGCATCCGGGCCGGGCCGCAGGGCCACCTCGCTGACCGTGACCCGCGATGAACGGGGAATGCGCGAAACGGTGACGGTCCAGAACCAGCCCCTGTACCCGGCCTTCAGGCAGGCGAAGGCGTGCGTGAGCAGCCTCTCCGCTTCGACGACGACGCCCGCGTGCTCCCCGATCTCCTCGGGATTCGCCACGTCCTCCAAGGCCGTGCGGGCCGCCTCGACCGCTTTGAACAGGATCTTCTCTTTGCCCGCCGACGACGTCGGATTCACAACCGCGCTAGGCATCGAAATCATCCGCCAATCTGCGCAGGGCCGAGGCGATGCGGCGCCCGCCGTCGGGATACCTGCCGTGGCGAAGCTGATTGGAGGACTTGTCGAGGATCTTGATCAAATCTTCGATGATCGCCACCATTTCCTCTGGCTTGCGCCGATTCTTGCGTGCGAGCGATTCGACCTTGGCCTTCGGGGCCACCGTGAGGGCCTGGGGCCCCCGCCGAGTGTCGGCGACGCTGAACTCGACCCGGGTTCCGGCCTTCACGCGCGAGCCGACGGGCAGCGCAGAGCCGGAGAAAAACACCTCCGTCCCGTCGTCGCCCGCGATGAAGCCGAATCCCTTCTTCTCGTCGAAGAACTTGACTCTACCCGTAGGCACGTCACACCAACTTTCGTATAGAAACGGCCGCATGAGGCGCGGCCATACCGTCCACTGTGCAGTAGTTTAGCCGCTGCGCACACAGGCGGGCCGGCCAGATGCGCACGTCACCCCCGCGCCGCCCTCGATGCGCCCCTCGCGCCGTCCTCGCTGCGCCTCCGCGCCGCGCTTTCAACCGACGAAGCGGCATATTGCCACGGGCGGAAAATCAGACCGCATCGGCCCCGCTGCGTCGGCGACCTGGTAACTTTGTCCCTGGGGATTCGTTCCCCGGCCCCACATTGCCCACGCAGACATGGCAGGTGAGAATCAGACCGTGAAGAAAACGAATCGCCATTGCCCGGTGCGACGACTTCTCGCGCCTTCGATAGCCCTCGCCGGTCTGGTGGCCGTTCCCGCCGCCCTCGCGGCCCCCGCCTTCGCCGAGGAGCCCGAGCAGCTCAAGTCGACGGTGACGGACACGGCAGGCGTGATATCCAACGAGAAAGCCCTTCAAGACGCGCTCGCCTCGGCCCGGGACAAGACCCACAAGTCCGTTTACATCGTCTTCGTCAAGAATTTCGGGTCGAAGACGACCGACACTTGGGCGAAGGATGCTTTCCGCAAGTCCGGCCTGTCCCGCTCGGATTCGCTGATCGCCGTGGCGACCGAGACCAACAGGTTCTCGCTCTTCGCCGGGGGCTCAGGCTATTCCGTCGCCGAGCTCAGGAAGGCCCTCGACGGTTCGGGCGTGTACGACAAATGGCGCAGCGGCGACTGGGCGGGCGGGGCGAAGTCCGTCGTCTCCAACCTCGAAGAGAATGCGACTAAAAAAGAGGGGGCCGATTCGGAGGGGGCCGGCGAATCGAAAGGGTCGGGACTGTCGGGGAGCACCGCGGCGCTCCTCATCGGCGTTCCGGCCGTCGGAGCCGGCGCCGCCGGCGGCGTCTACGTTTGGCGCAGGCGCAAGAAAGGCAAAGAGCTCGAGGCCAGGAACGCGGAAGACCTCGCTTCGCTGTCGAAGCGCGCCGCCCGCCAGCTCCTCGAAACCGACGACGGCGTGCGCGGGGCGGCCGCGGAGCTCGAATTCGCCCGCGCGGAATTCGGCGTCGAGGCCACCAAGCAGTTCGCCGAGGCTCTGGCCTTCGCCCAGGATTCCATGCAGAAGGCCTTCGTTGTGCGCCAGGCGCTCGACGACGACATTCCCGAAACCCCTCAGCAGCAGTGGGAGATGAATCAGAGGATACTCGCGCTGACCGCTTCGGCCCGCGAGGCGATCACGGCGCAGGAGCAGGGCTTCCAAAACCTGAGGAACCTCTCGGCGCGGGTCGACCAGCACTTGGCCGAGCTTCAAACGAGGGCCGACGAGCTTGACGGGCAGCGCAACATCCTCATGGCCGAGATCGACAACCTCGCCCTGACGTACTCGCCGGCCGCGCTCGCGACGCTGCGAACATACCCCGACCAGATCGCGACTCTCGTCACGAGCGCCCGCAGCTCGATCGCCTCGGGCCGCCACAACGCCTCCGAAGGAAAGCGCAACGAGGCCGTGGCCTTCGCCCGCATGGCCGAAGAGACGCTCGGCCACGCGGCGGCAAAGGCAGAAGAGATCAAAAAGGCGCGCGGCTCCCTCGACGACGCCTTCCAAAAGGTGCATGCCGCTCTGGCCTCCATCTCCTCCGACGTCGTCGACGCCAAACGCCTCGGCGCCGGCAACCCCGCCATCGCCGCAAAGCAGGCCGACGCCGAGAAGGCGATAGCCGCTCATTCGAACGGCGACGTCGACCCGATAAAGGCCCTGGCAGAGCTGGCCGCGGCCGAGGACGCGGACGAGATCAGGAAGCGGAAAGAGGAGGCGAGCCATCGCAACCGGGGCATCGCCCAGCAGACGATCGACCGCGTGGAGAAAATCGAAGGGTACGGCCGCTACGCCGACCAGAAGGCGAGAACCCTTCTCGCAACCGCCCGGGAGAACGTCGCCAAGGGCGACTCCGCGGAATCGCCCGACGCCAGGGACGATTACTACAAGGCCGCGGTTTCCGCAGCCGACCGGGCGGAAGACAGGGTCATGGACCTCCGCGAGCGCGATTCGCACAGGTATGACTATGACGCGCGCGACGGCGGCGGAATCGGCGGCACAATGGGAGGCATGCTCGCCGGCATGGTGCTCGGGTCCCTCTTCAACGGCGGGCATGACGACCGCCACAGAGGCGGCTTCTCCACCGGGTCTTTCTTCGGCGGCGACTCCGACGACGGCGGGTTTTCCCTGGGTTCCCTGTTCGACGGCGACTCCGACGGCGGCTTCGACTTCGACTTTGACTTCGGCGACTCCGACGGCGGGTCTTTCTAAAACTTCATCAACACCTTACCGAAAGGCACAGATATGGCTGAGAAGCAGACGATCCTGGGACGGATCACCCAGCTCGCCAAGGCGAACATCAACGCCTTGCTCGACAGGGCCGAGAATCCTCAGAAGATGCTCGACCAGATGGTCCGCGACTACACGAATTCGATCGCCGAGGCGCAGGACGCCGTGGCCGTGACCGTCGGCAACCTCCGGCTTGCCCAGGCCGATTATCAGGAGGACGTCAAGGCATCCCGCGAGTGGGGGCAGAAGGCCCTCGCTGCGTCGAACAAAGCCGAGCAGATGCGCCTGGCTGGCAACGAGCAGGACGCCGCGAAGTTCGACAACCTGGCCAAGATCGCCATTTCGAAGCAGATGGCCTCCGAGAAGGAGGCAAAGGACGCCGAGCCGCTCATCGCCTCGCAGGAAGAGGTCGTCGCCAAACTCAAGAACGGCCTCGACCAGATGCGCAGCAAGCTCGACGAGCTCAAGACGAAGCGCAACCAGCTCGTGGCCCGCGCGAAGACGGCAGAGGCCCAAAATCGCGTCCAGGATGCGATCTCTTCGATCAACGTCCTCGACCCCACGTCCGAGCTCGGCCGCTACGAGGACCAGATCCGCCGCCAGGAGGCGCTCGCCCAGGGCAAGGCCGAGGTGGCCGTCTCGTCCCTGGACCAGCAGTTCGCCGAGCTCGAGGACCATTCGCAGGACATCGAGATCGAGGCGAGGCTCGCCGCCCTCAAGAGCGGCGACACCCCCGCCCAGATTGAGGCGCGCGACTTCAACGCCTACTGACATCGCGGCGGGCGTCGGCTTCGTCCGGCCGAGGCTTCGGCCGCAGCGAACGCCGAGACGGCGCTCATTGAGCGCGCCCGCGCCGCCATTGCAGCGCCCCTGCTGCGCAGGAACCATTGCCTGCCAGGCAGGGGCGCTTTTGCAGACAATTCCCAGGAATGGGTTGTTAGATGACGGTATGACCGACTCTAAGCTTCCCGAAGCAACCGTTCTCGTGGTCGACGACGAGCCGTCGATCCGAGAGTTGCTCTCCGCGTCCTTGCGTTTCGCAGGATTCGATGTTTTGTCCGCGGCCGACGGCAAAGAAGCCCTCGACCATCAGGCCGGCGCCCATCTCGATCTCGCCGTTTTGGACGTCATGCTTCCCGACATGGACGGATTCACGATCCTGCGCAAACTCCGGGAGCGCGACGCCGAGCTTCCCGTCCTCTTCCTCACCGCACGCGACGACGTAAAAGACAAAATCCAAGGCCTGACGGTGGGCGGCGACGATTACATCACCAAGCCCTTTTCGCTGGAAGAAGTGGTGGCTCGAATCCGCGCGGTCCTGCGCCGCACGCACCCCTCGGACGCCGACGCCGCCGTCCTGACCTACGGCGACCTCGAACTCAACGAGGAGACGTACGACGTACGGCGCGCCGGCCAGATCGTCGAACTGTCTCCGACCGAATTCAAGCTGCTGCGCTATCTGCTCATCAACGCCGAGAGGGTCGTGTCGAAAATGCAGATCCTCGACCACGTGTGGGACTACAACTGGAACGGCGAAGTCTCGATCGTCGAGTCCTACATTTCCTATCTGCGCCGCAAGATCGACTCGGCCGAAGCCCTCGGCATCACGGATCCCGAAGAGGCAAAGGCCATCGTCCCCCTGATTCACACGAAGCGTGGAATCGGCTACGTGCTCCGCAACACGAAATAACGCATGACGGATAGCACCGTGGGCAGCGCCCACGTCATGAAAAGGCGGACGCTGACCTTTCGCCTTCTCATCACGTTTCTGTCGCTCCTCGCTCTGGTCATCGTCGCCCTGGGATTCGTGACGATATCGATGCTCAGGTCCTACCTCGTCCACAACGTAGACGACCAGCTCAAATCCACCGGGCAGGTCGTCGCTAGCAAAACCCTCGCCAACATCGCGAAGATAAAGGGAAACGGCTCCGCAGACGACGTCGGCCATCTCAACCTCTCGGACTATTACATCTACGTGAAAATGGAGGGGGACACGATCATCGTCCCCTCTCCCGACAACAACGCCGCAAAGAAGCCCGATTGGGACGTGGCGGGGCCGGAGTACTTCAGTCGGCAGACGTATCAGCGCTACGGCAAGCCCAAAGACCCCGGGAGCTTCGCTTCGAAAAAGGCCGCAGACTTCGAAACCATCGAGGGAACGCAGTTCGGAACCCAGTGGCGCGCAATAGCCTTCAACCTCAACGACGGGCGGGGAACGACGATCGGGACGATGATCATCGCGCTCCCCCTGACCCCCGTCGATGCGACGGTCGCCCGAATCGCCTGGGTCATCGGATTGTCGGGCGCAGCGATTGTCATCGTCGGCGCGTTCACGGCGCTGTTTTCCATCCGTTCGTCGCTCAAGCCCCTTCGCGGGATCGAGAGCGCAACCCATGCGATCGCCGACGGCGACCTCTCGCGCCGCGTCCCCAAGGGCCAAGAGGGCTCCGAGGTGGGCAAGCTCGCCGATTCCATCAACGTCATGCTCGAGCAGATCGAGCAGTCCTTCGACATCAAGGAACGCTCCGAAAAAAAGATGCGTCAGTTCGTCTCCGACGCCTCGCATGAGCTGCGCACTCCGCTGGCCACGGTTCGCGGCTACGCCGAGCTCTATCGCATCGGCGGCGTGCCGGACTGCGAAATCCCGGTCACGATGGACAGGATCGAATCCGAGGCTCAGCGCATGAGCGGACTCGTCGAGGACCTTCTCCAGCTCGCCCGGCTCGACGAGGGGCGCCCTCTTTCGCTGAAGGACACGCAGCTGACCGAAATAGCCATGAATGCGGCCATGGACTTGAGGGTTCGCGACGCAGGCCGCCCCGCCGCCGTCATCGGCCTCGACGGAGGCCCCGCGCCGGAAATCACGATCTACGCCGATTCAGACAAGGTCATCCAGGTCGTCACCAATCTGCTCTCCAACGTTCTCAGCCACACGCCGGCCGGCACCCCGGTCGAGATAGCTCTGGGAAGACAGGGAAAGGACGCCGTCGTCGAGGTTCGCGACCACGGGCCCGGCGTCGAACCTGAGGATTCTGAGCGGCTTTTCGAGCGTTTCTTCAGAACGGACTCCTCCCGGTCGCGGGCATCCGGCGGATCGGGCCTTGGCCTGGCCATCGTCGCCTCTGTCATGGCCGCACACGGCGGGACGGCGCGGATCAGCGAGACGCCGGGCGGCGGCCTGACGGTGCGCCTGACCTTCCCGCCTGTCGCCTCCTCAACGGCGTCGGGCGGCATCACAGCTGCCGAGGAGGCGGCGCGCGTCGCATCTCCGTCGGAGACGGAGCAGAAGTCCAAGCCGGAGTCCAAGCCCAAGGGCATCGGTCGGTTCAAGGGCTCGGCTGGCAAAGGATCGGCCAACAAGAACTCGCCCAACAAAAACTCGGCCGACAAAAACTCGGCCGACAAGAGCTCAGACAACACGAGCTCGGCTAACAAAGCCCCGGCCAAGGGCCCGGCAAAAGACTGACCTCGCAGGCAAAGACGGTTTGGCGGCCCGGCTTTGTGCGGAGACGGCCGCGAACGGCCTCACACGCAGACGATCGCGGCGCGCTGAAGAGCCGGTTCGTTCCGGCGGTCCTCCGGCTCTGCCGGAAGGCGGTCAGGCCTCAGGCGGCGTCGTCGAACTCCCCGAAGGGAGACGTTCCGTCCTCGTCGACGGGATGAGGCGTGTGCTGTTCGAGCATGAGCTCAATCGCGTGGAAAACCCTGGCCATATAGGCTTCCGCAGACTCCCCTTCGCGTCCTTTCATGGGCCTGCCGATGAACAGGCACACTTCCGATCGGAACTTCGGCAGAAACCTCCCCACGGGCATGGCTTCGTGCCCGCCGAGCATGGCGATTGGGACGATCGGCACCCCCACCTGCATGGCGAGGGCCGCTGCGCCCGCCTTCGGCTGGCCGATCTTGCCGCTGCGCGAGCGCGTGCCTTCGGGGAAGACCAGAATCGGCACGCCTGCCCGCAGCAGGCGCCCCGTCATCCCCGCCGCCTTGCTGTGCTCGACGCTTTCGCGCTTGCCCTTGCGCAGGATCGGATAGGTGTTGAAAAAGACGGACGTGAGGGAGGAGATCCCGCGTTTGCGGTAAAAGTAATCGGCCGCGGCGCCGGTGGCGAGCTTTTCTGTGATCCAGTCGGGCAGAAGCGAGAAGACCATGGGCGCGTCCAAGTGCGAGGAGTGATTGGGCACCAAAATGAAGGCGCCTTCCAGGCCCTTGACGTTTTCCTCCCCCAGAACCTCGGTTTTCAAGTAGGTCGACATGACGGGCCGGGTCATGTACCTGCGCACGCGATGGCGCCTTCTGGCCCTCTTCTCGTCGAGATACCGGTCAACCGGCTCAAGGTTCTCCGTCACCCGTCGCGCCTCCTCACGATCTTCTGCGTCACGGCGCCGACGGCGCGCTGCGGGGCGTATCGAGCGAGGGCCGAGGCGACCTTGAACTTAAGGGAAGGCGTGACGTAGGTCTTCCCGGCGTCGACGGCTCGAAGCGTCTCCTCGACGACGGCGTCGGCGTCGAGCCAGACGGCGTCGGGAAGGTTCGACGTCGCGATGCCCGCGCGAGCGTGGTGCTCCGT
This sequence comes from Peptidiphaga sp., assembly GCF_057238965.1. Classification (NCBI taxonomy): domain Bacteria; kingdom Bacillati; phylum Actinomycetota; class Actinomycetes; order Actinomycetales; family Actinomycetaceae; genus Peptidiphaga; species Peptidiphaga sp. Next base: position 13,620 of record NZ_DBHHEV010000006.1, on the reverse strand, counting down.
GCGCACCCACCCCGGCATGAAGGTCACAACCTGAACTCCGTGGGGTCGCATTTCCAGCGCGAGCGCCTGCGACCACGTTTTCACAAGGGCTTTGATCGCCGAGTACAGGCCCATGGGAACGAGGCCCGAAACCGAGGCCGTGTTGACGACGACGCCGTGGCCGCGGGCCTTCATGGCGGCGGCGGCGACGGCGCCGACCTCGACGACGGCGGTGGCCATGAGATCGATGGCCTCCCTCAGCGGCGCCGTGTCCGTTGTGGCGAGGGGGTGATGCAGGCCTTTGCCCGCGTTGTTGACGAGGATCTCGACTTGCTCCTCGTCGATGTAGGAGCAGACCTTTGCCACGCCCTCCGCTTGCGAGAGATCGGCCGAAAGCGCGACGACGTCGACGCCCCTCGAGGAGAGCTCGGCGGCGACCGATTCCAGTCGGGCCTCGTTGCGGGCCACGAGCGCGATGTCGCATCCGCGTGCGGCCAGGGCGCGGGCGAAAGCCAATCCGATCCCGGAGGTTCCCCCCGTCACCAGAGCTCTTCCGCGCAGCGGCGACGGCGAGGCCGATCTCTTCGAAAACTTCACATCACTACGTTAGGGCATTTCGCCCCATTGCGTGGACTCAAAGCGCTGACTACGCGAAAGCTCAGGAGCTCCCCAGCCGCCGAATGTGCGATTTCAGCCAAGAGGACTAGTATGGCTGGCCTAAGGTAGGAGGTTTCGATGCACGTCGACATTCCGCAGTGGCTGCCGCAGGCGTATGTGCGGGCAGTCCAAGCGGCTGGCTCTCCTTTGTCGAAGGAGGAGCTCGCCGTAGCATGTCGCGACGTTCTCCGACGATGGTCGTCCGACGACAGGCACTATCACGGGCTTCAGCACTTGATGGACATCGCGGCGAGCGTGGAGACCCTGACGCCGCAGATGCACCGCCCCGAGCTTGTTCGGCTGGCGGCCTGGTACCACGGCGTCGTCTTCTCAACTGAGGCGAAAGACACGTACACCCGCAACGGCGGAGAAGACGAGGCGGCCTCCGCGGAGGTCGCATACGAGGATCTGCTGCGCTTCGGCGTTCCTGAGGACAACGCCCGCCGAGTGGCCGAGCTTGTCAGGGGAGTCCGCTCAAAGTGCGATCCGCGGTCGAGCGACACAGCCAAGCTCGATGCGATCGACATCGACTTGCTGGCCCTGCGCGACGCACACATGGGAACGCTCGCGGTCGAGCCTCAGCGCTACAAGAAGTACATAGAACGAGTTCGCAAAGAGTACAGTCACATTCCCACGGTTCTTTTCCTGCGCGGACGCCAGGAGATCATTCGCCATCTGCTCGGACGCCCAGCGCTCTTCATCACGCCGCTGGCCCGCCAGTGGGAGGAGACCACCCGGGAGAACCTGCAAGCCGAATCGCAGCGGATCGCCGCCAAACTTGAAGCCATGTCGGAGCAGGACGGCGCCCCGGCGACCAACGAGCGAAAGGCCATGGCCGCCAGGGTCCCGGAGGTCGAAGAAGACCCCCGGCCCACGCTCGTCCCTCACGCACGAATCCTCACGCCCTCCTCCGCGCAATCGCCCCTCTCAGCCGTCACGCCCCCCTACCCTGCAAGCGCCCCGTCTCCCGCGACGGGCTCATTCGCCGCCGTTCAGGCCACAGAGCACGGCAACGGCAGGCAAGACGGCTTGGGGCGAGGCGACGCGGCACACGTCAGAGCCGCACAAAGCAACGCCGGGCAAAGCCGCGTCGGCGGCGGAGGCCGCGCGGACGCCCAAGGGCAGGTTTCAGGCGCCACGCAGGTTTCGAGCCTTGAGTCCTGCGGGGAGCGATTCTCACCGGGCGAGAAGACTCCGACGGATCTGAGCCCCGAAGAGCTCAAGCAGCTCAAACGCGAAAGGCTGGCCGCACAGGTGCGCAAACGGATTGAGGACCGCCATCAGGCCGGACGCTGCGCGGGCGACGCCCAAGCGGGCTCCGGCGGCGCCTTGACCGAGGCGGGGACGGTGCGCGCCGTCGGCGCCGCCAAGCCAAGAAATGCGGAGGCGGGCGCAACGGAGTCAGGGAAGGCGGAGACGGGCGGCCAGAGGGCCGCAAATGCCCGTGCCGCGGACGGCCTGGACGCCGTCGCAAGCCCTCGCGTTCCGGACGGCTTTAAGGCGGCGAACTCGCAGTCGCCGGACGCCGCCCCCGCGGAAGCCGGAGAATGGGACAACGCGCTCGGCTCCAGCCTCAGCCGCCTGACAGAAGAGGACGCCGCCGAGCAGGGAGGCGCCTCAGGTGCGGAGTCGTGGCGATTGGCCTTCCCAAGAGGGAGGCATGGCTACAAAGTTCTCTCGGCCGCCACCCCCGAGTGGGTCGACGACGAAGAGGAGGCCGCCACAGCGCAAGTGTCCACGAGCGGAATGGAACGCGAACCCGACCTGTGAGGCGCGACTGAGGCCCACCAGCCCTGCTGCACACGCGAGAGGCGGGATGCCGAGGCTGCCGCCGTCCGTCTCTTTGGCTCAGCCCTGCTGCACACGCGAGGGGCGGGAACCCTGGAAGGCTCCCGCCCCTCGATTATGCGAAGAGACTGCCGATGCGGCCTCGCGGCTTAGTACATGCCGCCCATGCCGCCCATGTCGGCGTCGGCGCCGCCCGCAGCGGGCTTCTCCGGCAGGTCGGCCACAACCGCCTCGGTGGTCAGGAACAGGCCGGCAATGGACGCCGCGTTCTGCAGAGCGGAACGGGTCACCTTCACCGGGTCCATGACGCCTTCGGAGAGGAGGTCGCCGTACTCGCCGGTCGCGGCGTTCAGGCCGCTGCCCTTGGGGAGGTTGCGGACCTTCTCGGCCACGACTCCGCCTTCGAGGCCGGCGTTCTCAGCGATCTGCTTGAGCGGCGCCTCGATGGCGATCTTGACGATCTGCGCACCGGTCGCCTCGTCGCCCTCGGGTTCGAATCCCTTGTAGGCTTCCTCAGCGGACTGGATGAGGGCGACGCCGCCGCCGGCGACGATCCCCTCTTCGACGGCCGCCTTCGCGTTGCGAACGGCGTCCTCGATGCGGTGCTTGCGCTCCTTGAGCTCGACTTCGGTCGCGGCGCCCGCCTTGATGACGGCGACGCCGCCGGCGAGCTTGGCCAGGCGCTCCTGCAGCTTCTCGGTGTCGTACTCCGAGGTGGAGTTCTCAATCTGCACCTTGATCTGCGCGACGCGTCCCTCGATCTGCTCGGGGGTTCCGGCGCCGTCGACGATCGTCGTCTGGTCCTTGGTCAGCACGACCTTGCGGGCGCGGCCGAGCATGTCGATGTCGGTGTTCTCAAGCTTGAGTCCGACGGTCTCGGAGATGACCTGGCCGCCCGTGAGGATGGCCATGTCCTGGAGCATCTCCTTGCGACGGTCGCCGAAGCCGGGGGCCTTGACGGCCACGGACTTGAAGGTGCCGCGAATCTTGTTGACGACGAGGGTCGCGAGGGGCTCGCCCTCGACGTCCTCGGCGATGATGAGCAGCGGCTTGCCCGTCTGCATGACCTTCTCGAGGACGGGAAGGAGTTCCTTGACGTTGGAGACCTTGGAGTCGACCAGGAGGACGTAGGGCTCCTCCAGGACGGCTTCCTGACGCTCGGGGTCGGTGACGAAGTACGGCGAGAGGAATCCCTTGTCAAAGGACATTCCCTCGGTCAGCTCGAGCTCGAGGCCGAAGGTGTTGGACTCCTCGACGGTGATGACGCCTTCCTTGCCCGCCTTGCTCATCGCCTCGGCGATGACCTGGCCGATCTCCTTGTCGCCGGCCGAGATGGCGGCGGTCGAGGCGATCTCCTCTTCGGTCTCCACTTCCTTGGCGTCGGCGAGCAGCTGCTCTGAAATGCGAGCGACCGCCTTGTCGATGCCCTTCTTCAGCGCAATCGGGTTCGAACCGGCCGCAACGTTGCGCAGGCCCTCGCGCACGAGCGCCTGGGCCAGAACCGTGGCGGTGGTGGTGCCGTCGCCCGCGACGTCGTCGGTCTTCTTGGCGACTTCCTTGACCAGCTCGGCGCCGATGCGCTCGTACGGCTCTTCGAGGTCAATCTCCTTGGCGATGGAAACGCCGTCGTTGGTGATGGTGGGGGCGCCCCACTTCTTGTCGAGGACGACGTTGCGCCCCTTGGGGCCGAGCGTGACCTTGACGGTGTCGGCAAGAAGGTTGAGGCCGCGCTCCATGGAGCGACGTGCTTCCTCGTCGAAGGCAATGGTTTTTGCCATGCTTAGTATTCCCTCCAGATGGGATGCTCGGTCGGTGCCCGCGACGGACGACGCCGCCCGAACCGGTCCTATTTCCGGCCCGCCCGGCGCCTCACCGACTGAGAGGTTTTATCACTCTACGGTTGCGAGTGCTAACTAAGATTCTGGCACTCGCGCCCGGAGAGTGCAAGGCAACGCCGTTCACCCAAAGCTGAGTCTTCGCGGCTCAAGTCTGGAGGTCTCTTTCGGCGGGGATTCCCGTTTGCACGCGGAAACCTCCGCCCGAGGGAAGCTTAGCCGCCGCCCGAGGACGGCCTCCGTTCACACCGGCTTCTGCCGCGTGGAAGAGAAGGCCGCCGCGTTCGCCTGATCGGCTGAGGCAAAGTCCTCCGCCGCCTCCCTGGTGGCCTTTGAATACGCCTCCAGGCGCTTCGCGTAGATGCCCACCGCTTCCTCGAAATACCCCGCTGCCTTCTCGGCTGCGGCGCCCAGGCCGCCGTTGACGACGCCGTCGTTCGACTCGCGGATGGCATCGCCGTTGTCGATGCCTCGAATGACGCCGGCCAGGTCGTCCGACGTCGCCACCATCTTGCGAAGGGCCGCATCGTTTACTCTCAGCTCTCCCATGTTTCCTCCTTTGCGTGACGCCCGGGATGTGAGCCGGGCTTTTGGGATTCGCCTGTCTCATTCGAGCCTTCTTAGAGGAGCCCGCCATTCGAGTTCCCTGCTGGAGCCCGCTTACTCCTTCGGGCCCGATCGCTTTTCCTCAGGGCTTGATCACTTCGCTGTGGCGCCGGATTGCTTCGCTGTGGCGCCGGACCGCTTTGCCGCGGGGCTCGGCGGCGGTGTGACGGCGACGTTCGGATCGTAGGGCGCCCATCTCTCCGGCGAAGAAAAGCCGCGTCCGGTGCTGCGCAGACTGTCGGGAACCACTTCCGTTCCGCGAGGCCAGTCGGAAAAACCCTGGGGGCTGTTGTCCTTGCCGCAACCGGTGTCGATCTCAATCAGAAGGAACTCCGGGTGGCTGATGACGGTGAGCTCGGCGCCGGTGCGCGGATTATTGAGGATTCCCGCGTTGCCCTCGGTGTGTATATAAGGTTCGGGCTTGCCAAATCCGTAAGGCTTGGCGAGCTCGTATATCCTCGCCGTCGCAGCCTTCCACTTTTCGGCCGGAATGGGAGCCGCCGTCGCCAACCTATACAGTTCGGAGGAGTATCCGGCCGGGCAGACGACGAACGCACTCACCTTCGTCTGAATCTGCTCCTCTTGGGGCTTCCATTCGCCCACCCCGTATTCTTGGCTCAGCATCCGGTAAAGCGAGATTTCCAGCCCCAGGGTTTCGCGCCGAAGCTCGACGACGGGCCGCTCGACGGGCGAAGCCGTCGCCTCGCCCCCGCCGAGGTACTCGTCGGACATATCGCACCCCGCCGCAAACGCTCCAGCCGCGCACAGGGCGGCGATCGCTTTCTTGCCGACCATCTCACTTCTCCTCCGCAGCCATGCCCTTGCCCGACATGATGCGTCCAATATTGTACGTCGAAGTTTTTCCCTCGGAATTCTTGGACTCGGGCCCCGAAAGGTACTCCGAATGACCATGAGAGGCCTCATAACGCCCTCCTTCGGGACTTGTCCACTTCTCGGTGCTGAAATGCTCGAAGTTCTTGTTGACGTCGGGATTCAGGCCGAACCGCCCGCTCGCCGCGACGGCGTCCCCCTCCGCGGCGCCGACGTAGGTATTTCCAGGAAGGACGTTGAGCTCGTCGTTGGTCGTCGCGTTCACCCCGGCGGATCCCCACACCGCAACTTGATCCTGAACGTCGGTGAGGCCCGCGGCGACAGCCGCGGCGAGCGAACCGTAGGAGTGCCCGCTCAACGTGAGATTCGGATCCCCCGCATGCGTTTGCTGCACTCCTTCCATGAAGGAAGACAGGCGTTCTTTCGCCTCGTTGGCCGCATGGGGGTAATAGACGGCATTCTTCTGATACGGCGCCGATTCGCCCCAGCTGGGGGCGTCGTAGTCGAGCCACACGACCCCCGCGCTTCCCCCGGTATGCTGCCGATCGGACACTTGCAGGGCCCTTTCGAGGCCGACCACGGAGCTCCCTCCTGCGCCTCCGGAGCCGATCAGGCCGTCCCGTACATTCGTCGTCATGCCGGGAACGTACACCATGACGTTCTTGGCCTTGTCGACGTCGCCCACTCCTATCGCCGCCCGCACGTGCTCATGGCCTTTCCCCGGATCGAAGACCAGGAGGCTCTGCCGCGCCGATTGCGCGCTGAAAAGCGCCTCCGGCCCGCCCTTCGGCATCGGAAACCGCTTGGCCAGGGCAAGAACGTGATCTCGGTTGTTGTAAACGTAAGCGCGGTACTCGCCCGGCGTCACGCCGTACTTTTTGAACAGGGCGTCGGACTCCCCTTCGGTTTCGACCTTTCCTTTGAGCTCCTCCATCCGGTCGAGGTACTTGTGCAGCAAGACCGTGTTGGCGCGGCTTCGAGCGTCGGCCGGGATGCCGTCGCGGTGCCCGATCCATTCGGGGTGCTTGAGGATGATCTCCTTCTGCTCTTCGGGCGAGAGCGCCGTCCACCAGTCGTTGACGTACTGAGCCCCCAGCGTCGAGCGCGGCGGCCCTTTGGTCCCGAGCTGGACCACATTGCTTCCACTCTCAATGGCATTGCTCCAGGCTTCGATGCCAAAATGCGAGTAGATCTGCTCTACGACCTTGAGGAACTGCTCGGCTTTGCCCACGCACAGGCAGCCTCGCTTAGTAAACCCCTCCTGGAGCGTGTCCTGAAGATCTTCCTTTGTGACCGGACCCGGATTGCCAAGGCGGAAGCCCATATCGACGCCGCTGACGGTGCCGTCGTCGTCGACCTCCCCGCCTTTCGCGCGCACCTCGGCGTTGAGGTCGGCGGCCTCTTTGGCCAGTTTGTCCGCCGACTCGCCGGCCAAGTCGAATTTCTGGGCAGCGTGCTGGAAGGTGCGCTCGAGATCCTCCGCATCGTCCACCATCGATCGGCGCTTCCTCTGCTCAGCCTCGGAGAACTTGCCTTCGAGCTCGGAAGAGCCTATCCCCGCCATCGCGGAGTGCGTCTCGCCGAATCGCTTCGCCGCGGCGCGCAGCATCACCGCCGCGTCGCGAAACTTGCCGCCGCGCCATAGCATGACATCATGAAAAGAAACCATCGCATCCTCCTTTGTTTCCCAACGAGCCTATCAAATCGATGCCGTGTATGCCAGGCGTAACTTGATTCTTCTAGAAAATGAGCCACCCTTGCTTTATTGGGAAGCGGTTCGAAGGAGTCCAAAGTCTACGAACCGGTCGGGAAGTGCATCGACGGCGGCGAACACGCGCCTCGGGCACAGAAAGGGCCCCGGAACGACGTCGAAATCGTCCGTCCCGGGGCCCTTCCTTGCGCGGCTGGGCCGGTTTAGCCGCGGCCGGTTCGGGAGGCTTCCGGCTCAGCCGGAGAGGAAGGCGCGGCCGAACCTGTCGAAGCCGTCGGCGAGGGCGTGGCGGCATGCCCGGCTGTGGGCGTCGCAGTCGGCGACGCCGTGGGCGCCTGAGAAGCCGAAGGCTCCGGGCTCGGCGTCGCGCCGTCGGAGACGTCGGCCATGAGGGTCAGCTCGGTGTGGTCGCGGACCTCGACCCTGACCTTCCCGCCCGCCGCGGGGGCGTTGTACTCGACGGTCGCCCGGTGGCCCTGGCCGGCGGCCTTTGCCTCGACCCAGTCGGACAGCGGCGTCGTCGTCCCGTCGGAGCCGACCGCGACGACCCGCACCTGGTGCGCGCCCTCTGCCACGCCTCCGCGCACATCTGCCGTGACAGCCAACTTCCCCTGGGAAGAGGCGGCGTGCCGGGCAGTCACGCTCATCGGCGTATACCTCTTAAGCTGCTTGGCCGGATCCATGCCGAAGGCGGACATCTTCTCGGACGCGAGCTTCCAGGCGGATGAGCCCGGCTCGGCCGCCACGTAGAAGACCGCCGAAGCCTTCCATTGCCCATCGACGGACTCGCTGTCGATGTTGAGCTCCTTCAGCGTGCCCGGCAGAACGAGAACCTTCGGGAACAGGCCCGCAGAGTAGCTGACCTCCGTCATCCCCTCGCCGAAGTATGCGGAGACGGGCTTTGGCCGGGGCGCGCCGTTCGTCAAGTTATCGTCGCTTTCGTCGTAGGAGTACACGAACTTTCCGTTCTTGGCTCCGCGCACGACGATCCGCTCGGGGTACCTGCCTTCGAAAGCGCGGTCAATCGAAGTGATCTGGGTTCCGAAATCGGCCTTGTGCAGCGACGGCGTGTTGAAGAATCCGTCCACAACCTCGAGGCTGTCGGGGAAACGCACTTCGTTGAGAGCCGTCGCATTCAAGAATGCGCGATTCCCGATGCTCTTGAGCCCGTCGGGAAGGCGGAGCTTTTGCAGCTTCGCATTGTCGGCGAAGGCGCTCTCGTCGATCGCCGTCACGCCGTCCTTGACGCGGCGCTCGGGGGTGTGGTCGCCCGGGGCGGACCGTATGAGGTGCACGCCATCGCTCCGTTTGGCGTAGAGCATGTTGCCCTCGGCGCTGAAGGTCTGATTGCCTTGGGCCACCGTCATTTCGCGCAGTTGCGGCGTCCCGTAGAAGACGTTCTCCTCCAGCACGGAGAGCCCCGACCCCAGGCGGACCTTGAGAAGCTTTTCATTGCCGGAGAAGGCGCCGGAGCGGATTGCCGTGACCGAGTCGGGAAGCGTCGCCTCGACCAATCCGGATTCGTAGAAGGCAAGCGAACCGATTTCCTTGAGCCTGTTGAGGTCGGTCCGCATGTTGACTGTCTTGAGCGCGGGCGTCTTCTGGAAGGCATAGACGCCGATCGTCGTGGCGCCGCCAAGATCGACCTCGGTCAGGTTGGCTGCCCACGCGAAGGCGCTATCCCCGATTGTCTCAAGGCCTCTCGGCAAAACAATCCTCTTAAGCGCTGAAGAATAGAAAGTTCCGTCTTCGACGCTTCGAAGGCCCGACGGCAGGTTGACCTCTTCATAAGCCGAATTGCTGAAGGCGTAACTGGCGATCGTCGTCACACTTGCCGGAACGTCGTAGGTCTTTGGACCGCTGCTTCCGGAGAGGTCCCGGGGGACGACGACGAGCTTGGTCCGCTGCTTGTTGAACAGCGCCTTTCCGACGACCGCATAGTTTGGATTGCCCTCGCTGACGGAGATCGTTCTGAGGGAATTGTTTCGGGAGAATGAGCCGTCAAGCTGATCGGGACCCACGCCCTTGCCGATGTGGAGTTTGGCGATTTCCCTCGTGCCGCTCACCGCGCCGTCAGCGTGGACGACCGAATCGGGAATCGTCAGTTCGGTTAGATTGGAGAAGGAGAATGCTCCTGGACCGATCGACTTCAGACCCTCCTGAAGGGTCAACTTCTCCAACGCCGAACGGTTGAATGCGGATTCTTCGATTGTTTCCAGTCCGGAGGGAAGCACGGCCTGCCTGATCCCCGAACGCCAGAAAGCCCATCTGCCCAGAACTTTGAGCTTCGAGGGAAATCCCGTCGAGATTTGCCCATCCGCCCCGACCACTTTCAGAGACCTGAGGCTATGGGTTATGGCAAACGCCCGGTAGTCGATCTTCGTCACGTTGTCCGAAACGGTGACGTCCTTCAAGCGACCTGCCTTCATGAACGTCATTTCGGGGATCTCCGTCAACCCGACAGGCAGGGCGGCCTTCTCGATTCCGCTGTCGTAAAACACCTCTTGCCCAAGGTGCGTCACCGAACGCGGAAGGACGATTTCTTTGAGAGCTCCCGTCCTGCTGAAAGCAGACTCGCCGACTTTCGCCAGCTTGCTGGGCTTGGCCTGGGCGTCTTCGAATTCGACGGCAGCCAACTCGCGGCAGTAGGCAAAGCCTTCTTCCTCGATTTCGGTCACCGTCGCGGGGACTTTGACCTTGACGACGCCGCTTCTGTAAAACGCCTCCTTGCCGATGACCTTGACCGAGTCGGGAATGACGACGTCCTTGGCAGAGCCTTTATACCGCACTAGCTTGCCCTTGCTGTCTATCTCGAAATCCCCGGTTCGCGGGCTTGGTGTGTCTGCGGGCAAAAGTTGCCTCTTGGCCGATGCGGCCCCTTTATTGGCCGAAACCGCATGGTTGCGGACCAAAGCGGCCTGCGGCGCATTATTGGAAACGGCCGGTTTTGCGGCCGCGGCCGGTTTGCCTGCCGCAGCCGGTTCCGTGATTCCGACCGGTTTCACGGCCGCAGCCGGTTCCGCGGCCGCAGCCGGTGAAACGACCATGAGCACGGCCAGAGCCACAACGGCGACCGTGGCGGCGAGCGACAGCCTCCTAGTAGAAATATTCATGCTTTCTCCTATGGAAATAGCGCAAATGCGCGAAAGTGAGCGTTGAGACATTGCTGCCTTTTCCAGGTGCCACCAACTTTACACAGGATGTACCTAAAAATATATGAGTTTAGGTACCCATGTCGTTTTCTGTTGCATACACCGCGCCGGCAGGGGCGCACGCACCCTCGCTTTATAGGCAATCACACACTTGTCCACAAGGGTTTGCAAACTCCCACAAGAGCTTGAAGCCCGCTCCTTTCTTTGCAAAGGGAGCGGGCTTCAAGAGGGGATTTAGGCTTTGCTTCGCGTCTCACCTCACGTCGGCGCGAAGAACGACGACGATCTGGTCGCCGCCCGTGGCCTTCGGCGCAAGGACGACGTTGCCGGGACGGATGCCGAGGGCCGCGGCGACCTGCTTGGCCGCTTGCGCATCCGAGGCTTTCGCGTAGAAAACGGTTGAAACTGCGGGGCTTCCTCCGCTGTAGTTGTTCGCCGAGACCTTCGTGTAGCCGGCCTTTTCCAGTTTCTGCTTCCCGGTGGCGGCCAATCCGGGCTTCTTCGATCCGTTGAGCACGAGAACGGGACGGCCGGCGTCGGCCGACGTGCTGCTCTCCTGCGCCGACGGAGTGGCAGAGGCGTCCGTCGACGGGTTCCCGCTTGGCTTGCCGGACTCCGACGGCTTGTCCCCGCCGGAGGAACTGGGATCGCCGCCTGAGCCCGCCGTCGGAGAGGCGCCGCTCGGGGCGCCCGAAGGGGCCTCCTTCGCGGAGGCGGTAGGCGCAGGCTTCTCCTCGGAGGAACCGATGTAGTTCGAGATCGCCCATCCCGCGGTCGGAGCAAGGATCACAACGGCGACAAGCGCCAGCCACCATTTGAGGTTCGACTCCTTGCGCCTGTGAGTTCCTCGAATCGTCCGGGCGTCTGCCAGCCGATCGAACTCGTCTGCGGGGTATTCGTTATCTGCCACGTTCATAGCCTAACAATCGCCGTCACTACTTCGCTCGCCAGCGCGCCGGTCCCGCAAACGCAGCAACCGACCCACAAGCTCAGGGCGCTCCATTCGCGCCTGCGGATTGGCAAGAACGCGATTAAGCACGAGGTAGTATCGGGTGGTGGTCATTCCCAGAGTCGCTATGGCCTCAGACTTGGTTCTCCCGCGGGTCCACCACGTTTCCTCCAAGTCCAGAACGGCGTTTTCGACGTCGGACAGGCTTGTGCCCTCCTCCAATGTTCCGCCTTTCTCGGTTTCGCGCCTCCATCGCGAGTGTGCCTCCGGCCGAAAGCGATCCTGCTTCCTCAGGCATCCTACCCCGCCCGGTCCGCGAGGGTCTCTCGGTCAGCCAATCTCACACACAAGAAGGCTAGGCTTGTGCCATGACCCTGGCAGACATCATCGACCCCGGATGGGCGCGCGAATTGGAACCCGTCGAACAGCGCATTCACGCAATGGGCGATTTCCTCCGGTCCGAGAACGCCGCAGGCCGCGGCTACCTCCCCGCGGGCGATCGAGTGCTGCGCGCTTTTTCATACCCGTTCGACGCCGTGCGGGTGCTGATCGTCGGGCAAGACCCCTACCCGACGCCCGGGCACCCCGTGGGACTGAGCTTTTCCGTCGACCCTTCCGTTCGCCCGATCCCCCGTTCCCTCGTCAACATTTACAGGGAGCTTTACGACGATCTGGGCATCTCCCCCGCCGACGACGGCGACCTCACCCCCTGGTGCGAGCAGGGAGTGATGCTTCTCAACAGGGTCCTGACCGTCCAGCCCGGCAAACCCGCATCGCACAGGGGAAAGGGATGGGAAGAGGTGACGGCCCACGCCATCCGCAGACTCGCGGGGCGCGGCGGCCCCCTGGTCGCAATCCTGTGGGGCAGGCCGGCCCAGGAGCTCAAGCCTCTGCTGGGCGACGTGCCGACGATCGAGTCCCCGCATCCTTCGCCGCTTTCGGCGACTCGAGGCTTTTTCGGGTCGCGTCCCTTCTCCCGAGCCAACTCCCTCCTCACCGACCTCGGCGGGCATCCTGTCGACTGGTCGCTTCGATAGGGCGACTGGCCGCTTTGACGGAGCGTCGCGCCTCGCTTTCGGCAGCGCGACAACGACGGCGTCCGTAAAACTCAGCGTGAATCCCCCGCGCCCCGCTTGCCGCAGCGCGACAAATCGGGCGACAAGGCGAGGGGCCGACGCAGCACACGCCGACGGCGCTAAGCCGGTTCCCCGGAAGCGGGCGAACGTCCGAGCCGCCAGAAAAAACGCCCCGGCGGCTTGCGAACGGCTAAGCGGCAGGGAAAGCCTGCGAGGCAAAGCAGGCCCTTCCGTCGCCGATGACGAAAGGGCCTGCTCGTAAGACCGGCGCAAACCGACACCAATGAAGGCGACTGCCGGGGCCGCGAAGGGTTGCGGGCATCGCAGCCGTCTCCTCCGACGTTTTCTGCACCGGTGTCGGTTTGCCGAGCCGGTGCGTGACTTCCGGCTCGTAATTCAATCTTAAACTAGGAGACCGTGTAAACCCATACTGCGAGAGGCGGATTTCGTCACGATTCCCCCTCCGCCCCGGGCATTGCGAACGAGGCGTACGCGGTTTGAGCCTCCCGCGGCCCTATCCGCGCAGGGACGGATCCGAGAGATTGAGAGGCTGCAACCGCGTATGAGATTGAAAGACAGACTGCAACCGCGTACGAGATTGAAAGACAGACTGCAACCGCGTACGAGATTGAAAAGCTGCAGCGGCGTGAACCGCCCGAGGGCGTAAGGTCACAGGCAAGAGGCACAAGAAAGTGTGAGCCACCTAAGGGACTCGAACCCTTGACC
>NZ_DBHHEV010000006.1:0-300 GCF_057238965.1 Peptidiphaga sp. | reverse complement strand
GGCGGGTGCTCTACCAACTGAGCTAAGGTGGCGCGGACGCTCCCGGAGCGAACGCCCCTCTATCTTGCCAGACGCAGGCAGTTTACCCAAGCCGGAACGCTCCCTTAAGGAGACGTCCGGCCGAAGTGCGCTCACAGCGACGCCGCCGCGCCAGGGCGTGGAAAGGCGGGGCGACGTCACACGTCGCCCCGCCCTATGCATTGGTTAGAAGAGCCGCGGGCCGGCCCTGCCGGAGACTGCCTGTCCGCCCTTCGGCGTCGCCGGTTCGGCGTCGGAGGCCTCGAGCTTGTGGCCGGCGAC
>NZ_DBHHEV010000005.1:42467-57268 GCF_057238965.1 Peptidiphaga sp. | reverse complement strand
CGGCGCCTTGGAGTTCTTCGCGGGGATCGGCCTGGCGCGCATCGGTTTGGAGGCCGCCGGGTTCCGTGTGACTTGGGCAAATGACTTCGATCCGAGCAAGAAGGCGATGTACGAAGCCCAGTTCGAGGGCGCCGACGATCACGTCTTCGCCTCGGGGGACATCGGAAAGATCACGGCCGACGAGCTCCCGAGAAACGCCGCGCTGGCTTGGGCCTCGTCGCCGTGCACGGACCTGTCGCTTGCCTGCGGGCGCGCAGGCCTAGCAGGCAACCAGTCGGGAACGTTCTGGCATTTCGTCCGTTTGCTTGAAGAACTGGAGGACGGCCGCCCTCAGATCGCGGTTCTTGAGAACGTCACCGGGCTTGCAACCTCGCACGGCGGCGATGATTTGATAGCCGCGATTAAAGCGTTCAACCGCCTCGGCTACTCGGTTGACGCGCTTGCCATCGACGCGCGTCGTTTCCTTCCCCAGTCGCGCCCGAGATTGTTTCTGGTCGGCGCCCAGAGCCCTCCGGCGAACACTCCGGAGCGTGATTTCGAGTTGCGGCCCGATTGGCTTCAGTGGATTTACAACGACGGCAATTTGCGCACGCATCGCGCTCCCCTTCCGATTCCTCCCGCTCCTCGAATCGACGGACTGCATCGGTCAATCGAAGTCCTTTCCACAGACGACCACCGGTGGTGGAGCGGCCAACGCAGTGAGTCCTTCGTGGCTTCGCTATCACCGGTTCAACGCGAACGATTGGACATTCTTAAATCAGAAAAAGGAACAAAGTACCGCACCGCCTATCGAAGAACTAGAAGAGGCATTCCGGTGTGGGAGATGCGTCCCGATGATATTTCAGGATGCCTCAGAACCGCTCGCGGGGGCTCTTCCAAACAGGCTGTGGTCAAGCTGGGCAACGGACGCATACAAATCCGGTGGATGACCCCGTTGGAGTACGCCAGACTTATGGGTGCCGAAAACTATGATTTGAGCAAAGCCCGCACCAATCAAGCTTTGTTCGGCTTCGGGGACGCAGTGGCGGTGCCAGCGGTCACGTGGCTCGCAGAGAACTATCTGCTTCCCCTTCTGCGCGGGCAGCTGGCCGCAGACGCCGCCTTTTCCTCTGCCGCGCTATGAGAATAGACTCTTTATGTGCCGACAGACTGTGTGCCAGCGGACTCCTGGGCGTCCAACGAGCAGACCCGCAGGTCGATGCAGGCAAATCGATCGGGCGACACGGGTCCGGAGCTGGCCGTTCGGCAGCTCCTGCACATGCGCGGCATGCGCTACAGAGTCGATATGCGACCAGACTCCTCCATCCGCAGAAAAGCGGACATCGTCTTCACCAGAATCAAGGTGGCCGTGTTCATCGACGGGTGCTTCTGGCACGGCTGCCCCGCTCACTTCACCGCCCCCAAGGCACACGCAGAATACTGGCAGGAGAAGATCGGAAAGAACCGCAAACGCGACGCCGACGCCAATGAACGGCTGGCCGACGCAGGGTGGACGGTTCTGCGCTTCTGGGAACACGAAGATCCCAGCGACGTCGCAGACACAATCGAAACGGAGGTGAAGCGCGCCCGCCTCAGTCGATCATGAAAAGAGGCTTTCCTGCCTCGATTTTCGCCTCGGCCTGCAGCGACAGCCGCGTCGGCAGCATGTGTCCCATGCATACGACAGGGGTGCAGATGCTCAGCTCCGCCTTCTGCGCCACGGACGTGTTCCACACGGCAATAGGCTGACCGGCGGAAACTTCGCGTCCGTCGCCCACGAGAGGAAGGAAACCCTGCCCCTTCAGCTTGACGGTGTCGATCCCCAGATGGACAAGAATGTCGTGCCCTCCGGGAGCCACGATGATGTAGGCGTGCGGCGTCGCCTTCTTCACGACGCCGGCGCAAGGCGAAAGAACCGTGAGGCCGCCGGGAAAAGGGTCGACAGCCCACCCCGGCCCGACGATCCCAGCAGAAAACACCGGATCGGGAACCGTAGTCAAAGCGGCGACAGTTCCCGACACCGGCGCGTAGACAGTAATCGACATGGACTACTTGCGCAGCGACTCCAACGTCTCACTCAACTGGTCGGCTTCCGGGCCGACGACGACCTGCACGACGGAGTCTTGAAGCACCACGCCAAAAGCTCCCGCTTCACGCAAAGCCGCCTCGTTGACTTGCGCGGGATCGGCAACCTCGACACGGATGCGCGTAATGCACGCCTCAATGTCCTTGACGTTGCCCTTGCCGCCGATTCCGGCCAGAATGGCCTCGGCTTTCTCGCTCATATTCCTCCGATCCGTTCCTCGCGTGTGTCGCGAGTCTCAGGTCAAGCCTACTGTGCCCGCGGGCGATCGTACACCTTGAGCGCAGACTTTGCCTCCTGATGCGTCCGTCATTGCATCACAAAACGTCCTAAAAACCGCCGTTGCGTTATAGCGCGCGGAAAGAGCCGTTGCCTCGTCCTCGATACGCACAAGCTCGGCGAGGGTTAGTCGCGCCCGCGATACGCACAAGCTCGGCGACGGTCAAGTCGCGTCCGCGAAACGCGCGGACGGAGCCGTCGCGCCTCTCGGCGGCGCCTACGACCGAGACTCGGGCCGCCCCCGGCTCTCGTATAGCTGCGTCGTGAAAGCGTCGATAAGCGAATTCAGGCGAGAATTGCCGGAGAGGTCCTCAATGAGAACGACCTCGTTTGCGCCGTCGGCCAAAGGCACGCGCCAGTTGGAATACTCGTTGTTCGTCCCGGGAACGTTCTGGGCGCGCCGTTCGCCGACCGCGTCCGCGAGTGCGATCGCCAGCAGCTCGCCGGGGCTTTTCGCGATGTAACGGTGCATCGCCTCGACGATCTCCTGCTCCGTCGCGCCCTCGCCGATGAGCCCGTGCTCGCCGAGCCGGGCGAGCATTCGTTCGCGTTCCCGTTCGGCGTCGTCCCTCACCTTGTCAACCGGCTCGGTGAGCACGCCCAAACGCGAACGCAGGTCGACGTGTTCGAGCGCCAAGTACCCGGCGGCGGGCGGAAGGTCGTGGGTGTCGACGGTGACGAGGGTTTCGCGGCGCAGATCCCACGGTTGTTTGAACGTCCCGTCCCCGTATGTTTCGAACCAGAGAACGGAGGTTCCGAGAATCCCTCGTTCGGCCAGGTATCCGCGCACCCACGGCTCGACGTTTCCGAGGTCTTCGCCGACGACGACGGCCCCCGCCCGATACGCCTCGAGCATGAGGATGCCGACCATCGCCTCGTGGTCGAATCGCACGTACGTGCCGTTGGCCGGATCGTTGCCTTCTGGAATCCACCACAGGCGGAAAAGGCCCATGACATGGTCGACCCGAAGGCCGCCGGCGTGCCTGAGGACCGTTCGCACCATGTCCCGCAAGGGGGCGAAGGCCATGTCGCGCAAAGCGTCGGGCCGCCACGGGGGCTGCGACCAGTCCTGTCCGTGCTGGTTGTACATGTCCGGAGGCGCGCCCACGGCCACCCCTTGGGCAAAGGCTCGGGGCAGGGACCACACGTCGGATCCCATTCGGTGGACTCCGACGGCGAGATCGTGGAAGATGCCGAGCTCCATTCCGGATTCGACGGCGTCGCGCTGGGCCTCGCTCAACTGCGCGTCGATGATCCATTGAAGCCAAGCGTAAAAGTCGACTCTTCCCGCCAGATCGCGGCGCTCACGGGACGCCTGGGGCGTGTCGGGATGGGCGAACTCCTCCGGAAAGACCTCGCCGTATTTCTCTCTGAGCGCGCACCAGAACGCGAAGTCCTCGAGCCCTTTTCCCTCGGCGGCGCGGAAGCGCTCAAAAGCGCGCTGGCGCGCCTCGGACCGGCCGAAGGAGTAGATGACCTCCAGCGCCTGAAGCTTGGCCGCCCAGGAGGCGTCGCGGTCGATCGTCTCGTCTTTCGTCGAGGATTCCTTGACCTTCTCGCCTGCAAGCTCCACGAGCGCGCGGCGGGCCCCCGGCATGTAGCCGACCTCGTGGATGTCCTCGGGGCGGATGTATATCGGATTGAAGAAGCGTCGGGTGACGGGAAGGTACGGCGAGGGAGTCATGTGCCCCACCGGCTCGGCCGAATGAAGCGGGTTGATGAGGACGAAGTCGCCCCCGAGGTCGCCGAAGAGCGAGCACATTTCCTTCAGGTCGGCGGTGTCGCCTATCCCCCATGAGTCTCGCGAGCGCACCGAGTACAGCTGCGTCATGACCCCCCACCCGGTCATTCCCCGCTCGGCGGGCGAATCCAGGCGCTGCGGAGCGACGACAAGCGGCGCCGAGTGAAGGGAGCCCACGGAGTCCGCGTCTCCCACTCGGGCTCGCAAAATGTGGTAGCCGAGAGGAAGGTCGGGCGGCACGACGAAGGAGGCCTGTCCGATGAGGGTCCCGTCTACCTCTCGCGGCTCGGTGAAGTCCTCGGCTTGCGCGAGAGCGCGAATCCTGCCGTCTTCGAGTTGGACCTCGGCGGTCGCTGACTCCCCGTGGGGCACGTGGACGACGACCTTGCTTTCAACGCCAGCTCGGACGACGGAGCAGGCGGGAACGACCTCCCGCCAAGGCCGCAAATGGATCTCCGCAAGGGCGCGCCGGGCAAGGTCGGTGCTTCCGGCGTCGACCCCGAGCGCGGCGAAGACCTTGATGAGCGTGTCGTCGGCGACCGCCTTGAGGTTGCCGTCGTACCCCCAATATTCGGTCGCCACCCCCAGCGCCTCGGCGAGCTCGCACAGCAGGGAACGGTCTGGCGCGTTGTCGGTCATGGTTTCTCCTAGGCTGCTCGACGATCGGCGCCGGCCCTCTGGGAAATCCGTTGAAATACCAGCTGGGAAAGGCCCGAGCCGCTAGGAAACAAGTCTGCCAGAATATGCAATCGGTTGCAGAATTTTTGTGATGTGACGTGCGGGCCAGACAGATGCGGCACGCTGGCGAGACAGATGCGGCGCGCTGGCGAAGGAGGTGTGATGAGCGGGCCAGGAGAGCGGCTGCTGAAAAACCTTCTTCGGCGGATACCATTGCTGTGGAGAGTAACTACGAGTCAACGAAGGCGAGTCGATGGCCAGCTTCCTCAGCATTCCCGAAACCGACGTCGAGCCATTGGCTACCGTGCTCGGCACTCTGCGGCTGCAGCGTTTGGGCGGCAAGCGTTACAAGGGCGAGAGCCTGCCTCAAATGTCGAAGCGGGTCTATGGGGGCCAGGTGCTCGCGCAGGCGACAATGGTGGCGGCCGACACCCTTCCGGCCGACGACGACCGTCTTGCCCACTCCATCACAGCCGCTTTCCTTCGCCCGGGAAGGATCGACCATCCGCTGTTCTTCGAGGTGACCGAGCTGAACGACGGCCGTTCCTTTTCGACGCGCAACGTCAACGCCCTGCAGGACGATCACATCATTTTCACGGCCCGCGTCTCGGCGCAGCTCCACCAGCCCGGCCCCTCCTTCGGCGAGGAGCAGCCGGAGGCCCCGGCCCCCGAGACTCTGGAGTCCTCCGTCGATTTCTTCGCCGCGATGAACAACCCTTGGGGGCACATCGTTTCGACGACGAACTCGTTGGACATGCGCCATGTGGGCGGCTTCATCTTCACCGCCCCCGCGAAGGAAAGGACGAACCGGCACCTCATCTGGTTCAAATCGCGCTCGGCGATGCCGAAGGGCTCCTCCAAGCTGCTCCAGCGGGCGATGCTCGGATACGCGGCCGATCAGTTCATGCTCGAACCGGTCATGCGCGCCACCGGCATTCACTGGGCGCATCCCGAGGCCTCCATGGCCACCCTCGACCATTCCATCTGGTGGCACAGAAACTTCGACCTGTCCGACTGGATCCTTGCGGAGCTGGTCAGCCCGTCAGCACAGAACGGACGCGGGTTGACCATCGCAAAGTTCTTCCAGGGAGGCAGGCACATAGCGACGATGTCCCAAGAAGGCATGGTCCGCCTGCGGAACGTCACCCATACGGAAGAATAGGCGGGGCTGTCTCCCATGCGACGGCCCCGCCCAAACGCCTTGAGGCTCAAACGCGTGCGAACTCTCCTCAAGCGGCGCGCAAGCCTTCTGCGGGCCGCCGCGCTCAGTCGCGTGTGAGCTTCCTATAAGTCACCGCGTGCGGACGTGCCGCCTCGGGCCCCAAACGCTCGATCTTGTTCTTCTCGTAGGATTCGAAGTTCCCCTCGAACCAGTACCACGCCGCAGGATCCTCGTCGGTGCCCTCGTAGGCCAGGATGTGCGTGGCAACGCGATCGAGGAACCAACGGTCGTGGGTGATGACCACCGCGCATCCGGGGAATTGCAACAGGGCGTTTTCCAGGGACGACAGCGTTTCGACGTCGAGGTCGTTCGTCGGCTCGTCGAGAAGCAGCAGATTTCCGCCCTGCTTGAGGGTCAACGCGAGGTTGAGGCGGTTGCGTTCGCCGCCCGAGAGCACGCCCGCCTTCTTCTGCTGGTCTGGCCCCTTGAAGCCGAAGGCCGAGACGTAAGCGCGCGACGGCATTTCGACGTTGCCGACCTGGATGTAATCGAGCCCGTCGGAGACCACTTGCCACACGGTCTTTTCTGGGTCGATGCCGCCCCTCGTCTGATCGACGTACGAGATCTGCACCGTCTCGCCGATTTTGAGGTCGCCGGCGTCGAGCGGCTCCAAACCCACGACGGTCTTGAAAAGAGTCGTCTTTCCGACGCCGTTGGGGCCGATGATCCCCACAATGCCGTTGCGAGGGAGGGAGAACGACAGGCCGTCGATGAGGACCCTTTCGTCGAAGCCCTTCTTCAGCTTCTTCGCTTCGAGGACGATGCTGCCAAGGCGCGGCCCGGGCGGAATCTGAATCTCCTCGAAATCGAGCTTGCGCGTGCGCTCGGCTTCGGCCGCCATCTCCTCGTAGCGCTCCAGGCGGGCCTTGGACTTGGCCTGGCGGCCCTTGGCCGAGGAGCGCACCCATTCGAGCTCCTCCTTCAACCGCTTGGCGAGCTTGGCGTCTTTCTTGCCCTGAACCTCGAGCCGCTTTTCCTTCGTCTCAAGGTAAGTCGAATAGTTCCCCTCGTAGGGATAAAGCCTTCCGCGATCGACTTCTGCGATCCAGCTGACAACGTGATCGAGGAAGTAGCGGTCGTGGGTCACCGCGATCACGGCGCCCGGGTACTGGGCCAAGTGCTGCTCGAGCCACAGCACCGACTCCGCGTCAAGGTGGTTCGTCGGCTCGTCGAGCAGGAGAAGATCGGGCTGCTCGAGAAGCAGGCGGCACAGGGCCACGCGGCGGCGCTCGCCTCCCGACAGCACGTTGACGGGCGCATCGGGCGGCGGACACCTCAGGGCGTCCATCGCCTGCTGCAGCTGGGCGTCCAGATCCCAGGCGCCTGCGGCGTCGATCTCCGTTTGAAGCTTGCCCATTTCCTCCATGAGCGTGTCGAAATCGGCGTCGGGATCGGCCATCTCTTCGCCGATCTCGTTGAACCGCCTAAGTTTGCCGATCATGTCCGCCCGCCCCAACTCGACGTTCTCGAGAACCGTCTTGTCGTCGTCGAGAGGGGGCTCCTGAAGCAAAATTCCCACCGAGTAGCCCGGGGACAGGCGCGCCTCGCCGTTCGAAGGCTCGTCGAGCCCGGCCATAATCTTGAGAATCGTCGACTTTCCTGCGCCGTTCGGGCCGACCATGCCGATTTTGGCCCCCGGGTAGAACGCCATGGTGACGTCGTCGAGAATCGTTTTGTCTCCCACGCGTTTATAGGCGTGGATCATCTGATAAATGTACTCAGCCACGAGGCTCCATCCGCTTGTGCGTACGTCGCCGGCGCGGGTGTGCGGCCGGCCCCGTACAAGGATACAGCCTGTGCCAAGGCTGTCCGCCAGCCCGCCGCGAGATCGGCGGGGCGGCGCCTGTCACTGCGGCCGCCTCCTCCCGCCGCGCCAGTTCCGCCGCCGTCCGCTATGCGAGGATCACGGCGCCACCTTCTCGAGGACGCCGGCCGGATCCGCGGAAGAAGCGTCTTGTTCCGTGCCGTACGAGTTCGGCGCCGAATTGTACGGGCCGCGTTCGACGTCGCGGGCGTCCCCAGCGAAAGAAGGCTCCGGTTCGTCTCCGCCCCAGAGGGGCTCCAGGCCGCTTTTCCCGGAGGCGGAGAAACCGCCCCGCACAACGGTCGACGTGCCGGGAGTCTGCCCCTCGGCCGCGATTCCTGGGACCGCCGCGGCCTCGCCGCTCACGCCTTGCGGCCCGGCCTCCGAAATGGGGCGGCCGTTCGAATCGGCGCTCGTGTGGCGCACCTTGACGAAGGTGGCGACCCCCGAGGAGAGCTCAATGCCGAGTGCGTCGGCGATGATGGACAGGTCGGTGCGCTCCGCCCCGTCTTTGGCGGTCCACGACCTCTCCACTAAGCGCCCGCGCACGAGCACCGGCGTTCCGCGGCGCACCGAACGGCTGACGTTCAAACCGAGGTCTCCGTAACAACGCACCGAGTACCACGACGTCGTCCCGTCGCGATAACGATGCGTCTCGCGGTCGCGGATTCGAGCGGTCACCCCAACCCTCGCCACCACGGTGGTCAGGCCGTTGCCGTTGTCGTAAGCAACTGGGTCGGCCCCCGCATAGCCTCTGACCGTTATGTAGGTTTCATTGGACATTGCTGGCTCCTTTCGGCCGGACCATCCGGCATGGAGTCAGCTTCGCCCACGGGGCGCGGCTCCCGCACGGGGCAAACATCGTTTGTGGAAGAGGCGGGCGCGAGCGCAACCTGTGGACCGCAGGATTTCAAACGAACACCGCCCGAGGCCGCGGACCGCTGCCTGCCGCCTAGGGCGCGCAGCTGCGGCCCGCGCGGCCGCAGCGCCGATGGTCTAGACCTGAAGGGACTCGCGCACCTCGCGATGCCGCTCGAGAACCTTGGCCACGGGGTCCACCAGCAGCTTCTTCGCCGAGTCGTAGAGGGCCGCCATGGCGATGTCCCCGTAGGCCAGCGCGGCCTTCTCTGCCGCACTTATGTGGGCCCGCCTCCCGAAAAGCCATCCGGCTGCCGCGCAGGCCACGCCGGCCACGCCGAAAGCTATCCGCGCGGCGGGCGCCCCGACCGGGATGCCCAGCGCCGCACACACGATCCCCGCCACTCCCAGAATGGCGCCGAGGGCAACGAGGGCAAGGGCTCCGAACCGCGGGACCTTAGGGGTCTCGACCTTGCGAATCGTCGCGCCGATGGTGCGCCGGATCCTCTCCGGCTCGGGAATGACCTCGGTGACGGCCTCCTGCCAACGGTCGGGCAGTCCCGATCGAACGTGGGCGATCCAGGCGTCGCGCGTCGCCACCACCATGGACGCCGCAGGCTGATCGGCGTTTGCGATGGCCGTCTGCCCCAGGCTGTAGCCGGCCTGACGGAGGGACTGGACGACGGCGGGCGCGCCGGTCGCCTCGTACAGCGAGCGGTTGACGCGCCTGAGGGCCTCGCCCCGAACGTCCGGCTCGCGCGTGCCGACGCTCACCGACAGGCGCCGCCTGATGGCGTCCAGCTCGGCCTGCGCGGTGGCGACGACGGCCTCGGTTCCCTCGACGGCCTCGCGCAGCTTCGCCCGAATGGGCTCCAGGCCGATGCGGTAAAGCGCCGACGTCGGATAGACGGGGACATTCCCAAGCCCGTCGCGGTCGAGCAAGACCTTGACGTCGGCCAACAGGGTGTCGACGACGGATTCGGGAATGGTGTCCACCTGGTTGAGGATGACGATCATGTGGTCGCGCCGCTCGCGCATGGCCGCGAGATAGCTTTCGTGGATGAGATGGTCGGCGTACTTTTGCGGATCGAGGACCCAGATGAGCACGTCGACCTGCGGAAGGACCTGGTCGACGAGGACCGAGTTTCCGATCTGCACGGAATCGTGGTCGGGCAGATCGAGGAGCACGAGGGAATCGAGGTCGTGTTTGCCGGTCGTGAGGATCGAGTGGTAGTCAATCCGGCGCGAGGGGCGGACGCCTATCATGTCCAGCACGGCGTCGGCGTCGGCGTTCCACACGCAGGCGGAGGCCTCTTCCGTGGTCGGGCGCAGCTCGCCGGGATCGGCGAAGTTCAGCCCCGTTATCGCGTTGAAGAGCGTCGACTTGCCGCCTCCGGTTCCGCCCGCCAGAGCGGCCACTGTCACGCCGTAGCCGGCCCATGCGCGGGCCTCGACGGCCTGCAGCTCCTCGTTGGCGCGCGCCGCCACCCAGGGGTCGAAGGCGTCGCCTCCGGCGTCGATCGCCTCGCGCAGCTTCGCGATCCTCTCGGCCACCCCCCGCATGACCGGCTCTCGTGAAAGGGGGCTCTGCCCGTAGGCAGGGGTTGCCTCGAAAACGCCGTCGGGCTGCGTGGCGCCCGCGGAGTCCTGTGCGTGATCGTTCATTCGTCTCCTTATTACACCCGATCGCGGTACTCGCTCGCCCGAAGGCGAAGCTGTCGTCCGTTGCCCACCGGAATCTCGTCTAGTACCGAAGTGTATGCGTCGACGACCCGAGATATGCCATCCTCCAGGCGGACGGCGAGGGATTCCCTGGCCGGACGAAGCGCCTCGCCGAGTCCTACGGTGCGCAGCGCCTTCTCGGCGCCGTTCACTCCGCCGGCCGCAGAGCCGAGCAAAGCGGCCGTCCCTTCGCGCGTGAACCAGGGGTTTTCAGCCACCGCCGCCACCGCCTTCGCAAGATCCTCCAGCCATTGCTCGACGACGTCTTTGGTGATCTCGGACGTATCGATCCTCTTGGCCGCCTCGTCGCGATACTCCTCGGTGTTGACCATGTCCTCCCGCCAGCTCTTGTCGATTTCGCCCTGCAATGTGACGACTGCCTGGCTGAAGCCTACCTCTATGGCGCCGCGGACGCCTTCGAACACCGTCTTGGCGGCGGCGTCGCGCTGAGGCTTTTTGCGTCCGTCCGAAACCCGCGGCTTCTCCCCGGCCACGAGGGAGTCCAGCACGCCGCCCGTCGAGGCGAAAGTCAGCCACGACGTCGTCGGCGCGCCCTGGCCGTATCTGCCCGAGCGGGCGTTCGAGGCAAGTTTCGACATCGGCTGCTCGGCCTCCGCCTTCGCCCTGTCGGCCAGGCTCTGCACCGAGTTCGCCTGCATCTCGACGGCCTCCGACAACTCGATGAGCTGGCGGCGCAGATCGGGCAGCATCGCGTCGCTCATCTTCTCGACGAGGACCTCGCCGACCCTCGTGGAAGCGATGACGTGGAGCCAGTCGCGGATCTCCGTGACGTCGTCGGGGTCGAGGCGCGAATCGCGCGGCCCGGCGTCGGGCACAATGAGGAGCGGAACCTCGCCCATATCGACGGCGTCGAGCCTCTCCGTAAGGTCCGCTCGGATCTTCGGCAGGGCCTCGAGGGAAACCCGGTTGAGCACTACGGCGGTGCTCATGCCGCGCTCGTTCGCGTCCACAAGGGTCTGCCACGCGAGGGCGTCCCCGTACCGCGAGGCGGTTGTGACGAAGAGCCAGAAATCGGCGGCGTCGAGCAATCGCCGCGAGATTTCGCGGTTGTTCGCATCGACGGAGTCCAGGTCGGGGGCATCGACGAGAATGAGTCCGGGAATCGCCTTGTCGGTGACGACGACGCGGCCCATCTCGGCGATCGCGTGGTCCTCCATGACCTTCGTGTCCTTCGGATGGACCGATATGACCGGCGTGCGCGTCGTCGGGCGGATGACCGACGCCGGAGAGATGTCCTCCCCCAGCAGCGAGTTGAATATCGTCGACTTCCCAGCGCCGGAGGATCCGCCGAGAACCGTCACGGTGGGAAGCCCGTCGGTTCTCAAGTGCGGAAGGATCCTCGCAGCCAACTGTGTGCGCAGCCGTTTGCGCGCGTCGTTCAACTGCATCGATCCGGGAAGATCGAGCGGCAAACGCGCGTTGTCCAGCGCCGAGATCGTGCGAGCGATGAGGCCGGCAAGGTCGCTTCGGTTGTGCGGTGTCTTCACTCGTTCATTATCGGCCATCATTAGACGTGAGTAGAAGTCACTCGCCCAACAGTTGACCTTTTAAACCAAGAACTCCTCTGCACGCTGCCGTCGGGCGGCGCTCGACGCAATTCATGAGCTTCGCCTCACCCGCTGCGCGAACTTCGCCCCGGGCGGCTCATGAGCTTCGCCCCAGACAGCGTGCAGGGCATGCGAGCCTCCCCCGGCGTCCGGTACATTTGGTGCGCAAGCCTCTACATTCGGCGCGCAAGCCTCCATAGCTCAATGGATAGAGCAACGGCCTTCTAATCCGCAGGTTTCCGGTTCGAGTCCGGATGGGGGCGCTAAGCCCCCAGGTCCGTCGACGGCGTCGGAGGCGTCCGACGCACGCGTGACGCCCATGGGTACCAAAAGCCGATAGCGCTTGCTCGCGCAGCGAGTAGGATACCCGTGTGAGCTACCGTGATATGAACAACCCCATCGTCTGGATCGATTGCGAAATGACCGGTCTCGATTTGGACGTCGACGAACTAGTCGAAGTCGCCGTCGTCATAACCGACTCCGAGCTGAATCCCGTCGACGAAGGGATAGACGTCCTCGTCCGGCCCAGCGACGCCGCCGTCGAGCAGATGGGAGACTTCGTGCGCCAGATGCACACCGCCTCGGGGCTCATCGAGGAATGGAAGAACGGCCTCACGCTCGAAGAGGCGCGCGAGCAGGTGCTCGCCTACATCCGAAAGCACGTCCCGGAGGCCCACAAGGCCCCGCTCGGCGGCAACTCCGTGGGAACGGACAAGGCTTTCCTCGAGAAGTACATGCCCGACGTCGTGGACCACCTCCACTATCGCGTCATCGACGTCTCCTCCCTCAAGGAGCTCGCCAAGCGCTGGTACCCGCGCACATACTTCGCGGCGCCCGAGAAGACGGGCAACCATCGCGCCCTGGGAGACATCTACGATTCGATCGACGAGCTCCACTACTATCGCGATGCGCTCATGCCCACCGGCGACGGCCTGACAACCGACGAGGCGCGGTCGCTCGGCACGCGCTACGCGGGGACGACGGCGCGCCTCGTCGCCAAGGCAAACGCCGCCGGCTCCCCGCGCGACTAGGAGCCCACCGCGACTAGAGGCTGGAGCACCACTCCCCCGCGATCTCCTCGTAGGAGAAGATGTCGAGGAACTTTTTGGCCCGCTCGGTGGCCGGATGGCTGAAGAACTCCTTCGGGGCGCTCTCTTCCACGACCTTGCCGGCGTCCATGAAGATCACCCTGTCGGCGATGGCCCGGGCGAAGCCCATTTCGTGGGTGACGATCACCATCGTCATGCCGTCGCGCGCCAGTTCCAGAACGACGTCGAGGACCTCGCGCACCATCTCGGGGTCGAGCGAGGCGGTGACCTCGTCGAGAAGAAGGATCTCGGGCTTCATCATGAGCGCCCGAACGATGGCCACGCGCTGCTTCTGCCCGCCCGAAAGCTGGCGGGGGAAGGACTCCGCCTTGTCCAGCAGGCCGACGCGTTTGAGCAGCTCGCCGGCGCGCCTGGCAGATTCGGCCCGCTTCTCGCCCAGAACCTTCGACGGCCCCAGCAGGAGGTTATCCAGCACGTTCAAATGCGGGAAGAGCTCGTAGCTTTGAAACACCATCCCGATCCTTTGCCGCAAAAGATTCCACGGCAGGGACTTGCTCGGGACTTTCTCGCCGTTGAACTCAATGACGCCGCCCTGGATCGGCTCCAGGCCGTTGAGCGTGCGCAGAAGCGTCGACTTGCCGCAGCCGGACGGCCCGACGACGACGATCACTTCGCCGCGGGCGACGTCGAAGGACACCCCGTCGAGGGCCGTGAAATCGCCGTCGTAGACCTTGACGACGTCGCGCACGGACAGGGCCGGGGTGCGCCCCGCTTCGCCTTTGTCGGCTGAGGTCGCTTCCACGCGGGCGGCGTCGAGGGCAGCCTCGCCGGGAGAAGACGCATTGCGAGGAGAAGGCGCGTCGCCGGGAGAAGGCGCGTCGGTGTCGCGGTCGGCCTCGCTGCGAGGGGGTATGGTCGAATCGGTCACTTGTTCCACTTCCGTTCGAGGTATTTGGAGAACTGAGAGATGACGTAGCAGACCGCGAAGTAGAGCAGGAAAATCGCTCCGTACACCCACAGTGCGGCCTTCGGGTAGGCGAAGCGGTTCGCGTCGATGATCTGCTGGCCTGTCTTGAGCACTTCGGTCACGCCGATGAGCACCACCAGCGAGGTGGTCATGATCATGCGGTTGGCCAGGTTGATCGTCAGAGGAAGGAGCCGCCTGACGGTCTGGGGAAGAATGACGTTGAGGTTGACCTGAGCCTTCGTCATTCCCAAAGCGAAGCCGCTGGCGTACTGATGGGCGGGGATCGACTGGACGGCGCTGCGAACGAGGTCGCCCATCTCGGCGCTTCCCCACACGGAGAAGACGATGACCGCGGTTGTGAATCCGCCGAGGTTGACGCCTGTGTGCGTCGCCAGGCTGAAGTAGACGACGAACAGAAGAACCAGCTGCGGCATAAAGCGGACGAATTCCAGGTAAGCCCGCGTCAGAAAACGCAGGAAACGCTTCTTGCTCGTCATCGCAATGCCGACGAAAAGCCCGAAGAAAATGGAAATCGCCAGAGCAAGCAGGGCGATGGACACGCTTGTCCACAGGCCTTCGAGGAGCCGAATAAAGTTTCTTCCCTGCCACAGAACCTCAATTCCCGAATTCCGCACGGCGCACCCTCCTTTCGAGGCAGGCGCCGGCGAGCGAGACCGGCAGAATGATGGCTATGTAGAAGGCGACCAGGAGGACGAGCGCCTCCGTCGTGTCGTAGTCGTTTCCTATCTTCTCCCGAGCCACGTACACCAGGTCGTTGAGGGCGACGACGGAGACCACCGACGTCTCTTTTATGAGGAAGACGACGTTGGCCACGAGAGCCGCCACCGATC
>NZ_DBHHEV010000005.1:33431-42457 GCF_057238965.1 Peptidiphaga sp. | reverse complement strand
ACGTGGGCCATCGCGTTGACCCGCGTCATGCCCAGAGACTGGGCGGACTCCCACTGGATCGCTCCGACGGAGTCGAAGCCGGAGCGGAACGCCTCGGCCATGTATCCCCCTCCGAGAAAGCTCAGCCCGATGATCGCGCTGGCTTCGGAGGAAAGGACGACGCCCGCCTTCGGCAGGCCGTAGTAGATGAAAAAGAGCTGGACAATGAGCGGCGTGTTGCGCGAGAGCTCGATGTAGAGGCCCACCGCGCGTTTTGCGACGGGCACCTCGAGATACCGGATGATCGCGCACACAAGCCCGATGGCGAGCGACGCCGCGATTCCGACGGCGGCCACCCGCACCGTGACGAGCGCCCCCTCCAGAAAATAGGGCAGGTACTCGCGCAAGACCTGGGAATTCACCTTCGCGTGACCTTTCTTTGGGGCGGCTTGGACCGTTGAGTCTGCAGCCGCGCAGACTGTGCGCCGACGGCTTCGCCGACGCCGTGGCCGAGGGCGGGAAGCCTCGCCTGAAGCTGCGCCCCGCCCTCCAAGGTCACTTGTCGGCCGCCTGGGACCCGTCGGCGGAATCCGGCGCTCCTGAGTCGGCGGCTCCCGCCGGCGCTTCGGACGCCTCGGGGCTGGCCGACTCTTGGCCCTTGCCGGCCTGTCCGTCCTTGCCGGATTCTTCGCCCTTGCCGGCGCCGTCGACCTCGCCGCCCTCGACGACGAGCTCGTCGGGCTTGGCCGAGTCTCCGTAGACGGGCGCTAGCGTCTTCTCGTAAGCCTTGTGGAAGAACTTCTCCTTGCCGAGGGTTTCAAGCTCTTTGTTCAGCCAATTGCGAAGGGGCGCGTTGCCTTTTTGGACGGCGCCCGCGATGGTGTCCACGGGGCCGAGCTGCGTGATGCCCGTGACGAACTTGTCCTTGTTCTCGCCCTGCCTGGAGAAGGCCAAGGCCTCGGTGTTGTCGGTGACCCACACGTCCCCGCGGCCGTCGGCGAGCGCGTTGTAGACGTCGGAGTACTGGTCGTACTTGGCGGGCTTCCAATCGGGGTGCTTCGCCTGAATGTAGGAGTCCGCAGTGGTTCCCTTGACCACCAGGATCTTCTTGCCGCTGAGCTGGCTCTCGGACGTGATCGGGGCGTCTTTGCGCGAGACGGCGCCGAGCGAGACCTTCATGTAGGGCTTTGCGAAATCCACCTTCTGCGCGCGCTCAGGCGTGACCGTGAAATTGGCCAAGATGACGTCGACCTTGCCGGAGGTCAGGTACTCGACTCGCGAGTCGGCCACGACGGGCACAAGCTCGAGCTTGACGCCCAGGTCCTTCGCGATCCTCTTGGCGTATTCGACGTCGTAGCCGACGTTCGTCCCATCCGAATCGGTGTACCCGAAAGGCGCCTTGTCGCCGAAAACGCCTATGCGGATCGTTCCTGCGGCCTTGATCTGCTCGGGCGTCCGCGCGCCCACGGGCTTGACGGAGGATCCGCCGGCCCCCTTCGTCCCTTCCGAGGTTCCGCCCGAGGCGCCGTCCGACGCGTCCTTCGACGTCAGGCTCCGAACGCCGAAGTACGCCGCAACGAAGACGAGGACGGCGACCAGCGCGAGGCCGACGGCCTTCAGCCCCTTGCCCGAGCGGGACGCGGCCTTGGCCACCAGCTCGTCGATGTCGCGAGTCCCCTCTTCGGCCTGATGCTCCTCGACCGCTTCGGAATTCTTGCCGTCTGAGACGCCGGAATTCTTGTTGTCTGAGTTGTTTGACATGGTTTTTCTCACTCTCGTTGAAGAAACGTGGAACTAGAGAGAACGTGAAACTAGAGAGACTGAGAGGCGCGGCTACGGCGTCGCGGCGGAATGCGCCTCAGAGCCCCCGCGGGGTCACGTCGGCGCGCAATCCGGGAATTTCTACCGGAATTTCAAAGGCGACAACAGCGAATGCCCGCAGTGAGCAGACACATTCGGCACATGTTGTCGTTGATCATGGGCAAGACGTTAGCACGCACTGGACCGGAGACTGTTAATCGAACGCCCCGGACGGCGAAGAGGCCGGTTTTTCCTCTCACCGCGCATTTACGCTGAAGTTCCGCGATTTTCCTGGAATAATGGCTGCACGTATCGACAAGGTCAAATGTGGCAATCGTCTCCCGCGCTTGTCGGGCGAAGTCGCCGTTCTCGCAGCTCGCGACTCGGCTCGGCCGGCCCTCCGCCCGCACCGCGACGGGGGCAATCGAATCCTCGCAAGGAGCAATCATGACCATTGCAATCACCGGAGCCACCGGCAATATCGGCCGGGCGGCCGCGCTCTCACTCATCGATTCGGGGGTTGACGACGTGCGGCTGCTTGTGCGCTCCCCCGCCAAGAGGCCCGACGAACTCAAAGGACTTCCCTACGCCGTTTGCACGTACGCCGACGACGAGGCCGCGGTGGCCGCGCTCGAGGGCGTCGACGCGCTGCTGATGGTCTCCGCCAAGGAGAGCCCCCACCGCGTCGCCGACCACCGGGCATTCATCGACGCCGCTTCGCGGGCGCGCGTCGGCTCCATCGTCTACACGTCGTTCCTGGGCGCCGCCCCCGAGGCCATTTTCACCCACGCCCGCGACCATTTCTTCACCGAGGAGCACATCAAGGCATCCGGCATCGCCTGGACCTTTCTGCGCGATTCGTTCTACCTCGAGTTCTTCGCCGAGCTCATGGCTTCGGGCGAGATCCGCGGCCCCGCGGGAGACGGCGCATGCGCCGGGGTCTCCAGGTACGACGTCGCCCGCGTCGCCGCCGCCGTTCTCGCCGACCCCGGCGCCCATGCGGGCAAGACCTACGATCTGACGGGTCCCGAGGCCTTCACGATGGCCGAGGCCGCGCGCATCGGAACCGAAGCCACCGGAAACCCGGTCGAATACATCGACGAGACGATCGAGCAGGCCTGGGCCTCGCGCGAGCCCTACGGAGCCCCTCAATGGGAGACGGCGGCGTGGATCACCACATACACCGCGATACGCGCGGGCCAGCTCGACGTCGTCACCGACTCAGTCGAAAAAATCACCGGCCGCGCGCCCCTGTCCCTCAGCGACGTTCTGGCGGCGCAAAGAGTTTCCTGACAATCGAAAGAACAGAATAAGTGAGCTTTTCCCTCCACCCTGCCGTGGACCGTTTTCGCAGTTTCAGGGCAGGCCGCAAAGAGCGCCGCGCCCGCAAGCGCGAACGCATCAAGGCCCGCAGCCGCCCGTATCGGATCCTTCGGGGAACGGGGGCGTTTCTCCTCCGTTCCTTCGTCGCGGTCACAGCCGCAAGCCTCATCTTCAACGCCGTTTCGCAGCCACCCGAGTACCTAGAGGCGACCACCGGCCACACGGCCAAGGTAGGATCCGCGGACGTCCACTACGAAAAGTGGGGCAACGGAAGCCAAGCGGTCGTCTTGCTTCCGGGCTTCGCCGGATCCTCCGTCGCCTACGATTACGCCGGGCCCAAGCTCGCGGCCAAAGGGTACGCCGTTTACGCGGTCGACCTGCCCGGATTCGGCTACACGCGCGGCGGCGACGCCCGCGACATTCGCAGCCAGGCGGATCTCGTCGCAGGCTTTGCGAAGAAGATGGGTCTCAACCGCCCGATCGTCGTGGGGCACTCGATGGGCGCCTCCGTGGCCGGAGGCGTCGGATTGTGGCACCCGCAGTCCACAGGAGGGGTGATCTTCGCCGACGGCGACGGCCTCGACATTCAGGTTCCGAGACGCATCCCGGGATGGATGGCGAAATCTCCGTACATAACCAGCCTGTACCGGATCGGCTCGCGGTGGACTTGGCTCGATCAAAAGATATTCAAGCGCTCTTGCGGATCTACGTGCACGATGTTCGATGGGGAAAAGGGAAAGGCCTTCACTAAGCGAATAACTCGGCCCCTCACATCGAGGAGCGCCGAACGCACCATTTCCGACACTATGAAAGAGTTCACGATCCTCCATTTGACGCCTAAACAAATTCAGTCAATCTCCGTTCCAAGCTCCATCATTTGGGGATCGGAGGACGTCTCCGGCGGGTACCTCGTGCGAACCCGCCAGAATCTGGGCAATCCGCCGGAAAGGATCATCCGAGGGGCGGGGCACCAGGTCATGCTCAGCCATCCCGACGAGTTCGCCTCGTCCGTGGACTCCTTGACGAGGCGGATGCTTGAAAACAAGCGGGCTGCCCAGCATTCGAGAGGCTGAAGTGCCCACATTGTGGGACGGATTTGCGCCGTTCTGAGGAGGACGTAGAGTGACGGTAGGTCGCCCCCGCCGACCCTCGTCGCCCTGTTTCCGACGGGCGTGGCGTGCGTTTTTCCACAAGGAGTCCCTCGATGTCGAGTAGACCTATATCAGCACCTCGGGAGAGGGTGAATGCCCTCGTTATCAGAAGCGCCGTCGTGGCCGCCATCGGCGGTCTGATCTTCGGCTTCGACACCGCCGTCATATCCGGCGCCAACGACGCCCTCGCAGACAGATTCAAACTTGATAATTTTGGAACCGGGCTAACCGTCGCCATCGCAACGGTCGGCACCATTTTCGGCGCCCTCATCGGAGGGCGCCTGGCAGACCGATACGGACGGAAGAACCTTCTATTCGTCATCGGCATTCTTTACGTTCTGGGTTCTGTGGGAACTGCCGTTGCCTGGACTCACGCAATTCTATTGGCTTTCAGGTTCGTCGGAGGCATCGGAGTCGGCCTTTCCTCCGTATGCGCCCCCATCTACACCGCCGAAATCGCCCCGGCGCGCATACGCGGGCGATTGGTTGGCCTCGTTCAGTTCAATATCGTTTTGGGCATTTTGCTGGCGTACCTGTCCAACTACATCATCCAGCAGACCATCACCGATCCGATGGAAGCCTGGCGGTGGATGTTGGGAGTCATGGTCGTGCCATCCGTCTTTTTCCTCCTCCTTTTATTCTCGGTGCCCGAAACCCCCCGATGGCTTATGTCCCGCGGGCGGAACAAAGAGGCTGTCGAAATCAGCCGTCGGCTGTGCAGCACCCAGGCCGAATCCGAGGAACAGATCGCAGAGATCCGCCAGCAGCTGGCAGCGGACCGCACGAAGGGAAGCCTGTCCGACTTCTTCTCGCGACGCTATCGCAAGGTCGTCTTCTTCGCCTTCATCATCGCGATGTGCAACCAGCTCTCAGGCATCAACGCGATCCTCTATTATGCCCCCAAGGTTCTAGAAAAGGCAGGGGCAAGCGAAGACGAACGATACCTCATGTCAGTGGCCGTCGGCGTCATGAACCTCATCGCCACAATGGCCGCCCTGACAGTCATCGACAAGATCGGGCGCCGATCGCTCATGATCGTCGGCTCGATCGGCTACCTGCTGTCGCTGGGTTTCCTCACGGGCGTCATGTTCATGTACGAGGGGCATTTCAATCCGACGTCGTCCGTGCTGGTGCTCGTCGGCCTGCTCTTCTTCATCGCAGCCCACGCCTTCGGCCAAGGCTCCGTCATTTGGGTCTTCATCTCAGAGATCTTCCCGAACAAGGTCCGCGGGACCGGGCAATCCTTCGGCTCCCTCACGCACTGGGTCTTCGCAGCAATCACAACTTTCGCCTTCCCAACGGTCATCGGCAGCTGGGGCGGCGGATTCGCCTTCCTCATCTTCTTCGTCTGCATGTGCGGCCAGCTCTTCTGGGTCCTCAAGATGATGCCGGAGACCAAGGGGGTCCCGCTCGAAGAGATGGAATCCAAGCTAGGCTTGAAGTAGCAGCGACGCCCCGAACGAAGGAAACAACGTGACCACAGCAAACAAACCAGTTCTCTGCCTGGGAGAGGCCCTCATCGACGTCGTCATCAGGGGCGAAGAGTCCTCGGAACACGTGGGAGGAAGCCCGCTGAACGTGGCCAGCGTGCTGGCCAATCTGGACAGGCCCGCGCTCATCGGCGCGTGGTGGGGCAAGGACCGCCACGGGAAAATGATCGAGGACTTCGCCGCCGGGCACAAGGTCGGGGTCGTCCCCGGCAGCAACGGCGCTTTCAAGACGTCCTTGGCCTACGCCCTGCTCGACGAGCTCGGCCGCGCCAAGTACGAATTCGATCTGACGTGGGAAGTTCCGCCGCTGCCGCATCCCGGCGACATCGCCCACCTGCACACGGGAAGCCTCGCCGCGACCCTTGAGCCGGGCGGTTCGGCGGTGCTTCAAGCCGTCAAGGACTTCGCCTCTCAAGGGACGGTCTCCTACGACCCGAATGCCAGGCCGGCGATCATGGAGTCTCCGGAAAAGGTCATCGGCCGCATCGAGGAGATCGTCGCACTCTCCGACGTCGTCAAAGCGTCCGACGAAGACCTCGCTTGGCTGTACGGCAAAGAGACTCCGGTGGAGGAGGTCATGAGGCGCTGGTCGAAGCTCGGCCCCGGACTCGTGGTGGTGACGCGCGGACCGTGGGGCTCTTACGCCCGTCTGGCCGCCGAACGCGACATGCTCGTCGTCGATCCGCTGACGATCGACGTGGTCGACACCGTGGGCGCCGGCGATTCGTTTATGGGCGGCCTGCTTTCGGGGCTTCTCGACGCCGGATTCCTCGGCTCGATCGAGGCCAAGGCCAGGCTCCGCGAGGCCAGATGGAGCGAGATTCTCCCCGCTTTGCACCGTGGAACGGTGACGTCCGGCCTGACCGTGAGCAAGGCCGGCGCATACGCGCCGTCCGCGATCGAAGTGGCCGACGTCGTCAAGTCCGATCCGAAATTGGCCTCCTGACGTCGAACCGTTGACAATGCGGGGCGGGCGCGTATGCGCCCGCCCCGTTTTCGTTCGACGCCGCGCACGCTTTTCGACCCGGACACCGCCCCGCATCCCCGCGGCCAAGTCTTCTCTAGGCGGTTCAGCTCGGGCTTACTCGCCGCACCCCAGCCTTCCGGCGTCGGCCGCGGCGCCCTAATTTTGCTGCGTCGCTGCGGGAAGCCTGGAAGCGCGCACGATCCCGAGCCTCGCCACGCTCGCTCCCCACGCCGCCAGCGCACACAGCGCAAAGACAAGGAGGAAGTGCAGCATTCCCTCGCTCAGCGCTTGGGCGTCCTCCGCTCCGATCGCGTAGGCTGAGATCTTGCGCGTCGACCACAGCGGCAAGAGCTTGGCCTTCGAGCCGTCGGGGTCCACAAGGAGCTGGAGGGCCATGACCGAAAGAAGCGCAAGCGCCCCTTCGAGTTCTCTGGCCACCGCGAAGCTCATGAGGGCTCCCAGCGGGACGCTTACAAGCACCGTCGTCACGAGGAGAAGGCCTACCGCGGAAATGTGCACGACGTCCTGGGTCGTCGCCACAACGGCGAAGTACACGCCGGAGACCGCCAAGCCGATGCCCGCCTGGGCGATGTGCCGCCCGGCGAAAAGCACGGACGGCCTTGCCCCCATGACGCACAGTCGCCTGTCGAGTTGACTGCTTACGACGCCGCTGAAGAGCGAGAGAGTCGCAACCGCCCAGCCCACGCCGATCGCGAGCAGCCGTATCGCCTGCCACTGCACGTCGATCCGAACAAGGTAAAAGACCATGGGCAGCAGAAAAACGAGGAAAAGCGCAAGGGGTCGCCGCAGGGTCTCTTCGGCGCCGATCTTTGCAATGGTCCACACGTTCCTGATTCCTCCTGAGGATGCAGCTCACACGTCCAGTCGACGCCGTCGAGGTCGTGAAGGATATGGGTGACGACGAGCACGCCGGCCCCCGCCTCGCGCCAGGAAAACAACTGCTCCCAAAAGTCCGTGTACGTCCCCTGGTCGAATCCCTGATAGGGCTCGTCGAGGAGGATGAGCCGCGGGCGATTGATGCCGCCGAGCACCACGTTGAGCTTCTGCTGCGTGCCGCCCGAAAGGCGAGCCGCACCTAGCTTGCGGCTGGGCCGCCACCCAAGGCTTTGGGCCAAGCGCGTTCCGGCGACGAGGGACTCCCGCTGATTCTTCCCGTCGAGCGACCCGAAAAGCCGGAAATGCTCGGAGGCGGTCAGCAGAGGCGAGAGGCCTCCGGCTTGGGGGACGTAGCCGACGTTTTCCACTCGTTCGACGCTTCCCGACGTCGCACGCACAAGCCCCGCGCAGATCTTGAGCAGCGTCGATTTTCCCGAGCCGTTGGCGCCCACGACCGCGCCTATTTGACCCGACTTGAGCTCGAGGCTCACATCCCGCACAACCGTCTTTCGCCCGTACCGTTTGCTGACGTCCCGCAGCCGCAGAACCGGCGCACCAGAATGCGGCCCGTCCGAACGCCGCTCTCCTCTGACGGCAGCGCGCGCGGCCCTCGCAAGTTCGCGCGCATACGCCTCCGCCGGCCCATAGACCTCCTCCGGCGGCCGGGCGTAGTCGCGCGCTTCGGCAACGGACTCCTCCGCAAGCCTTCGAGCGCGGCGGGCCTCGATTCCCGCGTCTGCCAACCCGCGTTCCAATCGAAGGGCCCAGCTTTCCGAGTCAAGGCCCCGATCTTCGCTCATCGCCAGTCTCCTTCCCGGCGAACCGCCACTTCTGGGCGAACGGCCTCGCCCCCGCGAATCGCCGACTGCCGGGCAATCGCCTCCCGAGGGATCGCCTTGCCGTCGACCGTCGCTTCGACCGCCGCCTTGAATTGCTCCCACGTTTCCACGAGCTCGCGAAAAGTCTCGCGGCCTTTCGCCGTCGTCTCGTAGTACTTTCTGGGAGGCCCTGACGCGGAAGGCTCTTTCGAAGCCGCAATGAGGCCCTGGCGCTCCATGCGAACGAGCGCGGGGTAAAGGGTTCCTCCGGGAATGTCGCCGAAACCGGATTGCGCAAGCCGCTCGGCCAGGCTGCGCCCGTAATCTCGTTGGGCGTCAATGAGGCCGAGCAGGCAAAAGTCTAAAAAGCCATGCAGCCATTGTTGAGTTCTTGGATTCACGCTAGTCAGTCTAGCTATCAACCGGTAGAAAGTCTAACTAGCTACCCGAGAGCGGCTTGATGCTGGCCGACCGGCGACAAATTGGCCTAGACTCCAGCAAGACGCTGGACGTTCCGCGCCCGACAGCCTCCGCGCCTTCCAGCCTAGGCGCTTTCAAATCCGGCGGAACTGCGCCCCGACGGCGGCCCTAGAACGGGCTC
>NZ_DBHHEV010000005.1:20488-33421 GCF_057238965.1 Peptidiphaga sp. | reverse complement strand
CAACAGGCCTCGGCGTCTAGAACGTCATTCGTCCCTGACGGTGCCAAGGATGATCTCGTCGCCGTTTGGCCGGATGGCCATGCGATTCCCGCCGAGCAGGGCGACGAACGATCCGTCCGCCCTCCACAGCTCGTTTCCGTTGGAAAGAGAGTAGGCGACGACCTTGCCCTTTCCCTCGTTGTCGCTGGCGACCGTTCCGGTCTTCCAACGCCTTCTCTCGTCGGAGGCGTTGGAAGACTCTAGCAGCAATGTGTCGTCGTCGCCGCTGAGCCCCAGAATGTCGACGTAGCACCTGCTCTGATCGTTCACTTTCGGGACCTTGAAACGGACGCCGTCGATCTCAATCCGGCATTTGGCGCCGTCCACCTTCGCCACCCTGATGTCGCTTTCGCCTCGGATATTGACCGCCTCGGTGGCGGGCGACGCCTCGAACAGCTCCTTGAGGGCTTCGGGCGAGACGTTCGGAGAGGATATGACCCAGTTGTTCGTGGTCACTTTCGCTTTGCCGCCGAATTTGCGCTCGCCCTTCTCGTCCCAGATCGTGTAGGAACCGCTTTCGATCCGGTAAAACGCCTTGGTTCCGGCGTCGATTCCAAAGCCGAGCGGATGCGGATTGTCGCTGAACGACTCGAAATCGTCTTCGGCGTCCACAGATTTCAACACTTCGCCCGAGGCGACGGAAAGTATGCGCAAGGATTTCTTTTCGTTGTCATAGGAGAGAATGAAGCCGTTCTGAACGATGGCCTCGCTGTACTTCCCCAACGCGCGCCAGGCTTCCTTCCCAGAGGAGTCGATGCCGACGAGGTCGCCCGAGCTGTTGTCAGCGATCATGACTGTGATCTCGCCGTCCGTGCCGACGAGGTTGTGGGAGCTTGGGCCCGGCGGCCTGTAGATGTTTCCGTTGGAACGAATGACCGTCGCCGAGCTGCCTGTGTGGCAGAGGAACGAGGAATTGTTCCAGAATCCCGACTTGTTGTCGTAACAGCTTTTCTTTGCGATCTTCGAGGTTCCCGTTCCGCTCAGGCTGTAGAGCGTCCAATCGCTCACGACGTTGGCGGCGACCAGGCTCCGGTCGGGAGAGACCGCCACTTTGTATGCCTTAGAGATACGGTGCTCTTCGACGAACTTCTTGCCCGCTGGCAAATTCGCGACGTACCACTCCGGCGTCTTCTCCTCGCGCGTCAGCATGCGGATGCCCCACACACCCGCGCCGACCAAGGCCACGGCGAGCAGGGACACGAGGGCGACCGTCCCTTTGCTCCACTTCTTGCGCCGGCCCGAACGCCTTGGGCCTCGGGAGTCTCCAGCGGTCTGCGGAGTGAACGGAAAGGTCTGCGAGCCGTAAGCGCCCGTCTGAGTTTGCGAGCCGTAGGCCCCCGTCTGCGTGCGCGAGTACGGGCCGGTGTAAGGCCCCGCGTAGGAGGAGGCAGCCTCAGACGCCGATTGAGAGGAGCGATTGGGAATGTAAGAAGTCGGGCTGGAAGCTGAAAAATGCTGCGATGCGGAGGCGAAAGCCGCCTGCGGGTAGTGCCCCGCCGTCGGAGATACGCCCCCGTCGGCAAGCTCCGTCGAGGGCGTGGACGGCGGCGGCTTCGCGATCTTCGGCGCCGCCGGGACGTTTTCCAACTCGGAGGCCATTGCGCGGAGCTCGCGTGCGACGTCGGTCGCCGTCGGCCTCTTTTCCGGAGTCTTGACGAGCATGGAGGCGATGAGGCCCCACATTCGGTCGGGCACGCCCGCGGGACGCCCGGGCGTGCGGTGCATGTGCTGCCCGAGCAGCTCCGAAATGCTGCCGACGAAGGGCGTCACGCCGCAAACGACTTCATACAGGACGACGCCGAGGGAGTAAATGTCGGCCTGCGTTCCCGGGACCTCGCCCGAGAGGACTTCCGGGGACATGTACAGCGGGGTGCCGATGACGCCCGTGAGGTGGCTCGCGCCCGCGACGTCGATGATGCGGGCGATTCCGAAGTCGACGACGCGCGGGGTCATCGGCGTCGTCGAAAAGTCGAGCAGGATGTTGGCGGGCTTGACGTCGCGGTGAAGGATGCCTGCGCTGTGGACGGCGCTCAGCCCTTCGGCGACCGAAGCGCCGAGTTGCGCGGCTTCCGCGGGCGGCAGCGGCCCCGATTCTTTGAGGTATCCGCGCAGGTCGCCGCCCGGGACGTAGTCCATGACCAACGCGAGCGTCGTCCCTTCGACGACGAAGTCGTGGACGCCGATGACGTAAGGCGAGGACACGCGCAAAAGGGTCGACCGCTCCTTGATGAAGCGCTCGACGAAGCCTGGCTCCTCGGCGAGATCGGTCCGAAGGATTTTGAAGGCGTAGATCTCGGGCACGGCGTCTTGAGAGCTCTCGCTGGAAGCACGACCGATCCACACCTCTCCTTGGGCGCCCTTCCCAATGCGCTCATCGAGGATGTATCTGCTTCCAAGCCGACGCATGTACCCTCCAGATTCTCGACACATGACAGTATAAATCTACAGGTTTTGAACCCCTATTCGTAGTGTGCCAGCGGTGCGGAGGCGCCACAAGCGAGTGCGGAAGGGCCACACGTGAGCCATGTCGCCCTTCCACACCCTCGGACTCTCATCTTTCTTAGGGCCTGCCCATGTTCTGCAAGGAACTTCCGTCAGTTGACGAGTCAACCTCGTCATTGCGCACCCTCGCAGATGTGCCGCCCTTCATCTTTGGCACGGGCGTTCCTCGGCGGCCAGCGGCCTCCCACGTGCAGCCAACGGCCTTCCGCCTGCGGTCAGCGGCCTTCCGCGTGCAGTCAGCGGCCTTCCGCCTGCAATCAGTGGCCTCCCGTGATCTTCGTTCCTTTCGGTGTGAGGAAGAAGACCACGGCGGCGACGGCGATCATCAGCACCCCGCCCACTGCCCCTGTCACCTCGAAGGACCGCGTGAAAGCCGCTCCCGCGCGCTCGGCGAGCTCGGGAATATTGGCCTCGTTCGCTATCGTCACCGCCGCCCCGAGCGATTCTTTGGCTTGGTCTGCGACGTCGGCGCTGTGCTCCCGAAGCTCGGCGAAAAGCGGGTCTGCGACGACCTCGGCCTTGTACACGAGGGCCGAGACGCTGCCCAGAACGGCCACGCCCATGACGCCGCCAAGCTCATAGGAGGTCTCTTCCAGCGCCCCGGCGTTGCCCGCTCGATCTTCGGGCGAGCCGCCCATGACCATGGCGGACGCGATGGCGAGGGTCCCCGCTCCCGAGCCGACGAGGACGAGGGCCGCCGTCACCGCAGCCACGCTGAGGCCGGCTCCCTGAAGCCCCACGTAGACCATGCCGAGGCCTGCCACGGCAAGCCCGCCGGCGAGAACGGCCCGCGCCCCGAACACCTTGCTGAGCGGCGGCGCCGCGATGGACGCCACCGCCCCCGCCGCTGCCGCGGGGATAAGGTGGATCCCCGCCTGCACCGGGGTGTCTCCCTGCACCAGCTGGAGCCACTGCGAGATGAGGAGGATCGCGGCCAGAAGCGAGAACGTGGTGCCCAGCGCCGCGAGGATGCCGGCGGAAAACTGCCGATTGCGGAAGAGGGCGAGGTCGAGGAGGGGCTCGTCGCTTTGGAGGCATCGGCGGGCGAACGCCCCGAGGGCGACGGCGGCGATCGCGAAGGCGATCCATGGCGCGGGCAGGAGCAGGCTGGCTTTGTCGCCGAACTCTTTGATCGACCACACCAGCAGCGTCATGCCGACGAGCGAGAGGAGGACCGCAAGCGGGTCGAGCTTCCCCGGTTTCTCAACGCGAGATTCGGGAAGCAGAAGCATCCCCGCGATCACGCCGGCGGCCATGAGCGGCACGTTGACGAGGAAGGCCGAATGCCACGAGAAGTGTTCGAGCAGGTACCCTCCCAGCAGGGGGCCGATGGCAGACCCCAAACCGGAGACGGCCGCCCAGATGCTCAGCGCCGTCGCCCGCTCTTTCGCGTTCGTGAAGATGACGCGGATGAGCGACAGCGTGGTGGGCATGATCATCGCGCCGCCCACGCCCAGGAATGCGCGCACGGCAATCACAACGCCCGGAGAGTCGGCGAAAAAGACCAGGAGGGAGGCCACTCCGAAAATGGTGTAGCCGAGCATGAGCATGCGTTTGCGGCCCCAACGGTCTCCGACTGCCGCCCAAGATATGAGAAGGCCTGCGAGCACCAGCGAGTAGACGTCGACGATCCACAGCTGCTGGGTGGCGCTCGGCTTGAGGTCCTTGGCCAGGTCAGGAAGCGCGATGTTCAAAATCGTCATGTCCATGGTTATGACCAGAACGCTCGCGCTGAGCACGGCCGTGGCCAGCCACCGGCGGGCTGCGGACAGCGGCTGTGCCGGCGCGGGGCCGTCTTCTGTCTTCGGCCGCGCGTCCTCGGCTTTGGTCGACCGTGTGCCTTCGTCAGTCGTTGACCGTGCGCCTTCCTGGGTCGTTGACCGTGCGCCTTCCTGGGTCATTGACCGTGCGCCTTGGTCGGTCGTCGACCGGGCCCCTTCGTCGGTCGTTCCTTGCAGTCGCTCAACTTTTCTTGCCATTGTTCGTTTCTCCTTCATGGCCTTCGTTCTGATCTGCCGTTCGGTTGCCGCCTTCGGAGCGCCCGCCGTTCGCGCGCCTCTGCTGTCCGGGCCACGGCGCGGACAAGATCGCCCGGAAGATTCGCTCGATCACCTCTTTGTCTATGGGCGTGCTTCTCAGCGCCGAGTGGACGAGGGCGCCTTCGAGGCACAGCTCGAGGGCCATTGCGCACTCCGCGCCGAAATGAGGGGCGAGGACGGCGATGAGCCGGTCCGGGTTGCGCAGCGCGATCTCGCGCAGCCCGTCGTCCCGGGCGCCGGCGTTGAGCAGGGCGACATCGGCCCTGACCTGCCGAACGTCCTGCAAATACTCGCAAGCGAGCTCGATGCAGTAGCTTTCGACGTCGTCACACGCTTCAAGCTCCGATTCGAAAGCGTCGACGCCGGCGTCCATCTCCCTGACCAGAGCGTCCATCGCGCTTTCTCGCAGGTCCTCGATGGATGAGAAGTACTTGGTGGTCGATCCCAGAGAAACTCCCGCGCGGACAGCGACAGCCCGGTGGGTGAGCGCGGCGGCGCCCTTCTCGACTATCACGTCGATTGCGGCGTTGAGAATCGCGCGGCGCCGCGCTTCGGGGTCGCGCTTTCGCGACGTGAGCGAGCAGAGCCGATCGAGCCGCTCCCCCACGGGCCCTCGCTCTTTCGCGGAGCTTTCCTCTTGGGCGAGCTCGCGTTTCCTCTCGCCTCCCGCCTCCCGCGCCTTGGCTTCCGCTTTGGAAGCTTGAGCCCGCGCGGATCGCGGCTCACCGTTGCCTCTCATCGGCCCACACCTCTCATTCTTCGAGCGAACGCCTTGTTTTAGGCGAACGCACGGCCCTTCAAGGAAGCCTTCCCGTTCTTTGGGGAGCGCCTTCCGCCCCTTGGAAGCTATTTCCACGCGATTCGGGAACGCCTTTCGCACACACTTTAAGTGTACGTTCTGTACATGTACAAAATGTACACCATTGGCACAGAACTCGAGAATTCCAGAGCCGAAGCTGAGACGTCAGGCATAGCAGGGAATCGTCCGGCGGAAACGGCCGACGCCGGCCGCCGCTCGCCGTCGGCGCGTCTGCCCCGGCGACGCGCAGCCCTCGAAGGCCTCGGGCCGGCGGACAAACCGATGAGCGCTCCCCACGTTTTCAATGGAAAAGGAAGCGAGTGCGCCGATATTCTCGACCCATCACGGCGTACACGCAGGCCACCGCGATAGAGGCGTCGGTTCTCTACGAAGACGGCAGAGATATGCGAGGAGCACGCAAAGAAGGGAAATTCATGGAGAGGAACCGCTCTCAATCGGACCGGACGGCCCGCCGCACCCGCTTCGGAAGGGAGGCCAAGGAGGCTCGAGCGGACGCCGGGGCAGCGGACGCCGCGACCAAGGGCGCCTGGGCCGGGGCCGGCGCGGGCGCATGGGAAACGGGCAAAAGCGGCGCGGGGACGCGAATTGGCGTGAGAGCGGCGGCAAAGGCAGGGGCGGGAATCGGCGCTCCGAAGCGGGACTGGGTTCCATTGATCGACGCCGCCACGACGCGCGCAGTCCCCCTCGGCTTCGTCTTTTACCTCCTGGCGACCACCCTCTACCTGTTCTATTGGGGGCAGCCGCTCGGCGCAACGGAGATGTGGGCTCGGGCGCTTTTGTGGAACGTGTGGCCCTGGCTGGGGCTCATGTGCCTGGCGTTGACGTGGGCGTGGGCGAGTCGCAAGGATCCGCGGCAGACGTGGCTGCGCCGCCTGATGAACCGCGCTCCCCTTTTCGGGAAAAAGGCGGCGATCTTGGGCGCGGCCCTCGGCTCCATATTCTTATTGCAGGCGGCCGTCAACGACGTCGAACTGGCGCTGGATCTGCAGGCGGGCCCGCAAGGCGAGACCGGCGTGGTGTGCACGGAGTTCAAGGAGTGGCCCTCGTACAAGAACGGAGACGCCAAGACCACTTTCGTCCTGCGCCACGCCAATGGAAGGGACGAAACTTTCGAGTTCACGTCTCGCCTGGGCGTGTGGGACGACGGCCCTCGCGGGTCGATCAAGCGGCTGTGTTCCTCGCAGGAGTCCTTCACCCTTTGGCGGTGGGCAAGAACGGGAGTCATCGCCGACGTCGAATGACGGGGCCCAACGACGCTCGCCGGTTCGCCGTTGCACACGAACTCGCCGACGCGCGAGACCAGAAGCGCACACAATCAACACAAACCAGCCGTCGCACGAGTTCAGAATCGCGGACGAACTCGGAATCGCACATCAAAAACACCTTGGTGCCATATAAGGGCCAAATTTTGGACCTTGCAATGCACGGCGGCGCTTTTCAAGCGAAAGCAAAGGCCGACCCCGCGTTTCGCCAAGCAGCGACAAAGGATACCGCCGCGCTTCGTCATGCAGCAATAAAAGTCAACGTCGAGCTTTACCGCGTAAAATAGGCGTAGAAGCCGAGTCATAGCGGAAGACGAGGCGATGATGGAATCGAAAATCTCGCATTCAGCCGGAAATCTCGGCTCAACTGACTTGGGGTGGGCACCCAACCGAAGCGACTTGGGGTGGATGACGGGGCTCGAACCCGCGACCCCCTGGACCACAACCAGGTG
This sequence comes from Peptidiphaga sp., assembly GCF_057238965.1. Lineage (NCBI taxonomy): Bacteria > Bacillati > Actinomycetota > Actinomycetes > Actinomycetales > Actinomycetaceae > Peptidiphaga > Peptidiphaga sp. Next base: position 26,307 of record NZ_DBHHEV010000005.1, on the reverse strand, counting down.
CTCTACCGACTGAGCTACAACCACCGTACGTGCCCCAGGCAGGGTCGCTCGCCTGAGGCACCGTTCAAGTGTAGCCTAGCTTCTGCGTCGTGACGAAACACCTCCGGGTGATCCGCGCCACCGCAGCGCGACAGACTGTCCGACGACGGCGCATCGCTTTACGTCGCTCGAGGGCCGCTCCACCTCGCTCGAGTGCGATGCGCTGGCACGCGCCGTCACCAATGCACGCGCATGGCTATGGCGTCGGCGAACTTCTTCAGGTGCGTGGGGTTCTGCGAAAGGTAGAGCGATCCGTCGATGAGAGAGACCTCGAGGACGTAGAACTCGTGGGCGTCTTTGGGGCCGCCGCGGACGATGTCGACGCGGTTGTACAGGAGCAGCTCGTCGCGGCCGCATGTGTCGACGATGTAGCCGTGCACGATCTCGCGGATCTGCTCGCCCCAACGCCACTCCTGGGAGTTGGTCGCGGCCGAGCGGACCACTTCCTCGTGGAACTCCTCGGTGGAGCGGAAGCTGGGGTGCAGCATCGGATCCTTCTCGACCTGGTACGAAGCCAGCCCGTTGAGGTAGATGAGCGAGGTCTCCCCCGATCGGTCGATCTGGTCGAGGTAGCGCTGCACCATGACGGGGCGGCCGTTTTCGAGCTCGCTCATCGCATGGCGTATGGCCTCGCCGCGCGAGTTCGGGTCGATCGCCGTATACCTCCCGGTCCCGCGCCCGCCCGAGGAGATGGCCGGCTTGACGACGAAATCCCCGTAGGCGGGGAACCGAGTGTGCAGCTGATGCTTCGTCAGATTCTGCTCCGGTTCGAGCCACACCGTCGGAATGACCGGCAGGCCTCGGGCCTCCAGCTCGCGCAAGTAATGCTTGTCTGAGTTCCAGTCCATGACTTGCGCCTGGTTGAGGATCCGTGGGATGGAATGCGCCCAGGCGCGAAACTCCTCGCGATGGGCCGCATAATCGCGCACGGAGCGGACGATGACGGTTCCAGCCTGCGACCAGTCGACGTCGGGGTCGTTCCACACGGAGACCCTCGGTTCGAGCCCGCGCTCGCGCAAAGCGTCGGGGAGGGCCTGCTCGTCGGCGTCAAGGTCTGGCAGTTCGGCGCACGTTGCCAAGGTCACGATCGGATCAGACACGCAGCCAACTTTACCCGATGGCGATTGCGCGGATCACGCCCAAGCTCAAGTCGATCAGATCCAGCCTCGGGTGAAACCCGCACAGATTCGGCCCAATCGCATACGCGGCATCCAAAACGCGTGCCCAAGAGCGCCCAAGGGCTGCGACGCCTCGGGCGGCCAATCGCATCGCGAGCCGCACTTCGTCGCATCCGACGTCGTCCCGGAAAACGAAAAGCTCCACAGCCTTGCGGCTGCGGAGCCCTGTTCGTACACCGCCTGGGACTCGAACCCAGAACCCACTGATTAAGAGTCAGTTGCTCTGCCAATTGAGCTAGCAGTGCTTGCGGATTTAGATTACTCAGGCGCCCGCCGCCGCGCAAGCTGTCCTCGTGTGATCTAGCTCCGCCGCGGCGCGCCGCCCGCCCGGCTGCCTGAAAGCCTCTCGACCGGACTAGCACGGCGCCCCTCCTCGCTCCTTTCGCAGTTTGCCTTCTGTACCGACTACTATGTACAATCTTTGCATGGACGCTCGAACCCGGCTGGTGAACGTCGCGCAAGACCTCCTGTGGGAACGCGGGTACGCGGCGCCCAGCTCCAAAGAAATCCTCAACCGCGCCAACGTGGGTCAGGGAAGCATGTACCACCACTTCTCGGGCAAGCGAGATCTGGCTGCCGCGGCCTTGGAGCAGAGCGCCGCGGCGATGCGCGCCGAGGCGGAGGCCCTTCTGGCCGCAGACGGCACGGCCGCCGAGCGTGTGATCTCCTACCTCGAACGGCAACGAGATTCGCTGCGGGGCTGCCGCATGGGACGCATGACGTACGACGCCGACGTGCTGGCAACCCCGGAGCTTCTCCGCCCGGTCGCCGAGGCTCTCGGGTGGATCGTCGGCGCTCTCGCCGACGTCGTCCGCCAGGGGATCGAAACCGGGGAATTCCAGTCCGATACGGATCCCGAGCAACTCGCCTCGATGGTCGTCGCGACCGTCCAAGGCGGATATGTGCTCGCGCGGGCCCGGCAGGATCCGGCGGCCTTCGACGCCGCAGTCGCCGGCGCGGCGTCGCTCGTACGCCAACAGGCCGGCGGCTGAGCTTCGTGCGCCGCCTCGCCGACGTCGGCTCACAATTGACCGAAACACAAGCAACGAAGGAACAGAACCGATGTATGCAATGCAGTACCAGATCGCTTTGCCCGCCGACTACGACATGGACGTCATTCGCAAGAGGGTCCGTGCGACGGGCCATCTAATGGACGGGTTTCCCGGACTCGAGTTCAAGGCCTACCTCATACAAGAAAAGGCCGAGGGCGCCCCGCGGAACGCCTACGCCCCCTTTTATGTGTGGCGAGACACCGACGGCATGCGCAGTTTCTGCTGGGGCGAGCCTGGCTACTCGTCGATCGTCCGGGACTTCGGGCGCCATTCCATTCAAGACTGGACCGTGCACAGGATCGCTCGCGGCCCGTCTTCCTACGCGAACGCCCGCAGCCTATCCTTTCAGACCGTCTCGCTTCCGGACGACGTCGCCCCCTCGGCCTGCGTCGAAAGGCTCTCGGCCGCATTCCTTTCGGAAGAGGACGGCGAGACCGTCGCGCGAGTCGCCGCCGTCGACGTGACCGCATGGAACCTCGTCTTGGTCGAGCTGAGCGCCGCACGCGGCGAACAGAGCGACGCAGGCCGGACCGTCTACGAAGTCCTTCACGTCTCGGAAGGCTCATGACCGAACAAGGCCCCCGAGAAAATCGAAAGGCCCGCAGTCTTTCGACTGCGGGCCAAACCCGTACACCGCCTGGGACTCGAACCCAGAACCCACTGATTAAGAGTCAGTTGCTCTACCATTGAGCTAGCGGTGCGGATTCCAACTTTACCCGCCGATCGCGGCGCAGGCAAACGCCGATCCCGTGGCGCGCGACACCGTCGCCGCAGGGGCCGCGGGAAACCGACGTTGCCGTTCCAATGCCGGCCTTGTGGCAATCTTGTGGGGTGACGAACGAAAAGCCCAACGCCCCAGCCCTCAACCTTGCGCTTGACAGGCTCGAAGACGCCTTCGTATTCACGCCCGACGGCGACGCCGTCTACGAGGAGTTCTCGAAGTGGGCCGAATCGACGGGACGCGCCCTCTATCCCCACCAGGAAGAGGCTCTTCTGGCTGCGGTTTCCGGCGACAACCTGATCGTGTCCACGCCGACGGGATCGGGCAAGTCGATAGTCGCGCTCGCGGCGATCTTCACCGCCCTCGCACACGGGCGGAGCGCCTACTACACGGCCCCGCTCAAAGCCCTCGTCTCGGAAAAGTTCTTCGAGCTCATCGCAGCCTTCGGCGCGCACAACGTCGGCATGGTCACGGGCGACTCATCCATCAACGCCGGGGCGCCGATCGTGTGCGCAACGGCGGAAATCGTCGCAAACATCGCATTGCGCGAGGGCGACGCCGCGGGCATCGGCGTGCTCGTCGCCGACGAATTCCACTTCTACGGCGATCCCCAGCGCGGGTGGGCATGGCAGGTCCCTCTCTTGGAGCTCGCCTCGACCCAGCACGTCCTCCTCTCCGCCACGCTGGGCGACACGTCCTTCCTTGCGGAAGACCTGAGCAAACGCACGGGCAGGAACACATCCGTCGTCGACCGCGCCGAACGCCCCGTCCCCCTCGCGTTCTCCTACTCGCGCGAACCCCTCGGCGAAGTCGTCCTCGAACTCGTCCACACCCACCGCGCCCCCGTCTACGTGGTCCACTTCTCACAAAAGGAGGCCGTCAGCCAGGCGCAGGCACTGCTTCCGATCAATCTGACGACGAAGGCCGAGCGCGAGCTCATAGCCAAGGAGATCGGCGATTTCCGCTTCGGCCCCGGATTCGGAAAAACGCTGTCCAAACTGCTGCGATCGGGCATCGGCGTCCACCACGCAGGGCTGCTTCCCCGCTACCGCCGGCTCGTCGAAAGGCTCACGCAAGCCGGACGGCTCAAGGTCGTCTGCGGCACGGACACCCTCGGCGTCGGGATCAACGTCCCCATTCGAACCGTCCTCCTGACGTCGCTGTCGAAGTTCGACGGAACCCGTTCACGCCACCTTTCGGCCCGCGAGTTCCACCAGATCGCGGGCCGGGCGGGCAGGGCCGGGTTCGACACGGCGGGCGACGTCGTCGTCCAAGCCCCCGAGTACGAGATAGAGAACGCGAAAGCCCTGGAAAAAGCCGCCGGGGACCCCAAGAAACTCAAGAAACTCGTTCGAAAGAAAGCCCCCGAAGGCGTGGTGCTGTGGGGAGAGAAGACGCTCGCGCACCTTCAGAACGCGACGCCGGAAAAGCTGGCCTCGCAGATGCGCGTCAACCACGCCATGATCCTCAACCTTCTGCAACGCCCCGGGGATTCGGTGGCCGCCGCCGTCCGTCTGCTGACAGACAACCACGAGCCCAAAACCGAGTCGAACCCCCTGATCAGAAGGGCGGTCGAAATCTACGAAACGCTCCGTTCGGCGGGGGTCCTCGTCCACCACGACGTCCAATGGCAGGCTGCCCACCCCGGCGAATCCGCGGTGGATTTCGCCCGCGAGGTTCCGAGCGACTTCGCCCTCAACTCGCCTCTGGCCCCCTTCGCGCTCGCAGCCCTCGACCTGCTCGAACGCGAGTCCCCCGACTATCCGCTCGACGTCGTCTCGGTGGTAGAGGCCGTCCAGGAAAATCCGATGCAGGTGCTCTACGCGCAGGAGCGCGCGGCGCGCGGCGAGGCGATCGGAAGGATGAAGGCCGCCGGAATGGGCTACGAGGAGCGGATGGCCGAGGCGGACTCCATCACGTGGCCGCGGCCCCTCGCGGAGCTTTTGGAGGGGGCCTTGGCCGTCTACCGTCAGACGAATCCGTGGGTGGACGGCTACGACCTCACCCCGAAATCGATCGTGCGGGAAATGGTGGAGCACGCCGAGACGTTCTCCGAGTTCGTCTCGCGCTACGACCTGGCGCGCAGCGAGGGCGTGCTTTTGCGCTACCTCTCGGACGTCTACAAGGCCCTGCGGCAGACCGTGCCGCTCGAGGCCCGCACGGACGAGGTCGACGAGATCACGCAGTGGCTGGGGACGCTCGTTCGCTCGGTCGACTCCTCGCTCCTCGACGAATGGGAGGCCCTCGCCGACGGCAGGGTGACGCCCGAGGAGGCCGCCCGCATGTCCGGCGAGGCCGAGGGCGGGCTCGACGAGGTCGCCTTCGGGGCGGACGAGAACGGCGCCGCCGCCTTTACCCGCAACCGCCACGCCTTCAAGGCCGCGGTCCGCAACGCGGCGTTTCGCAGGGTCGAGGCCGTTCAATTCGAGGACCTCGACTCCTTGGACCGCCTCGACGGCGAGCCCGCGTGGGCGGAATCCAGCCGGTTCGGGGAGGCCGACAGTCAAATTGGGGACGAGGGCGGCGCGGCCGACGCTGCGTGCGGCGAGGCCGGGGCCACACGCAGCGAAGCACGAGACGCACGCAGCAAAGCACAGGACGCACGCAGCGAAACAGGGGACGAGGGAAGCCGGGCGAAGCCCTCAAAGCGCGAAGCGGGGCCCGTATGGGACGGCGACGCCTGGATGGACGCCACCGATCCGTACTTCGACGTCTACGAGAGCGTCGGGATCGACTCCCACGCCCGCGGAAACGAGTTCTTCCGAGTGCAAGAACAGGTCGACGCCGTAGACCTCGCCGAAGCGGGCGTGCCCCGCGAGGTCGCCGAGG
>NZ_DBHHEV010000005.1:18559-20478 GCF_057238965.1 Peptidiphaga sp. | reverse complement strand
GGCCGTCTGTGGATCGTCACACAGGTTTTCGACGACGGCGAAGGCGACGGCGGCTGGGGCTTCCGCGCATTCGTCGACCTCGACGAATGCGACGAGCTGGGTGCGGCGAAGCTTCGGGTCGTCCACGTCGGCGAGCTGTGATCCCGGCCGGGTCAAAGTGCGCTGTCAGGTCCGGACGCGCCCGTGGGCCTCGGTGCGCCGCCGGGCTCTCCGCAGACAAGGGCTGCAGGCTCCGTAGTCGTCTGGATTTCTGCACAATCCGGCTTTCGCCCGCGGACGAGGGCTAGAGGCTCCGGCCCGTTCGAGGCTTTGCGCACCTGCCGTGCACGGACGCGCCCGCTAGAATTCAAGGGTCGAAAGGGTTGACATAGATGAACGAAAACGGCGGCAAAGGCACCGGCAGCGTCGAGACGAGCCGAGTCGATGCAAACGGCGGCCGAACAGGCGGCGTCGAGACGAACGGCGTCAACTGGTCCGGTCAGGAGACCAGCTTCGAGGGCGTCTCTCGGCCGGATGCAAGCGAGATCGCGGGGCGCTGGGAGAGACTGCGCGACAAAGTGGCCTCGGCCGCGTCGCGCGCGGGGCGCGACGAGAACGCCGTCTCGATTCTGCTGGCCGCCAAGTTCCAAGAGCCCGAACGGGTCCTCGCAGCCTTGCGCGCCGGAGGCGGCCTGATAGGCCACAACTACATCCAGCAGCTGGAGGAGGGCGAAAGGGCTCTGAGCGAGCTGGGCGCGCCTTTCCACCGCGTCCACGTCATCGGCCACGTGCAGGCGAACAAGGCCGGCAAGGCAATCCGGGCAGCCGACTGCATCGAAACCCTCGATTCGCTCAAGCTCGCTGCGCGCCTCGACCGGCTGCAAGGCGAACGCATCTCAGCGGGCGAGCTCGGAAAGGACGGCAGCCCCCTCGGCCCCTTCGACGTCATGATCCAGGTCAACTCGGCGGGCTCCGAATCTCAGCACGGCGTGGATCCGAGCGGCGTCGTCGACCTCGCCGGCGCCGTTGCCGAGCTGCCGAACCTGCGCCTCGTCGGGCTCATGCTCATCGGCGCGAACACCGACGACGTCGCCGCGGTGGCCGCCTCCCATGCGCGCGTGCGGGAGCTGCGGGATGCCGTTCAGGCCGCCGGCGTCGTCAGCTGCACCGAATTGTCGATGGGCATGACGGGCGACATGGAAATTGCCATTGCCGAAGGATCGACGGAGGTTCGAGTCGGCACGGCTGTGTTCGGGCCGCGTCCCGTGATGAAGCAAACCAGCTCGCGATGAAGCAAGACAAACATCATGACGCAATCCCGCTCGCAATGAGGCAAGACAAACATCATGAAGCCAGATTGCTCGACATGAAGCAAGCCTGCTCGCCATGAAGCATTGCCAGCTGCCGGTCTAAGGGCACTACGGAATGCGCGCCAGCCAGGCCGGGTCGGCGAATTTGGCGTCGGCGAGGCTCTTGGCGGCGATCAGCTCGTCGGGGCGGTACTTTGCTTTTCTCACCGTGCGCCCGCGCGCCAGCGATCGGCGAAGCGCCTCGATGACGTCCTCGCGCGCCGTGCCGACGTAGGAGCGGATTCCCACCACCTTCTTCTGGGCGCTCTTCGTGCCGCGCGCGCCGGTGTCCGGCCGGAAGAGCCGGGTGACGGCCAGCAGCTGCTCGGTTTCGATTTCCCAGCTCATGACCGCGTGGTGAATCGTCGCGCCCCCGGCGAGCCTGCGTTGGGCTGCGCCGCCGATCTTCCCGTCGAGGGTGGCGATGTCGTTGACCGGCATGTAGAAGGCCGGCACTCCCATTTCTTTCAGGGCACGCAGAACCCACGAATCGCACAGCGCATAGGATTCGCGCAGGCTCAGGCCTGAAAGGGCCGCGCTTGGCACGATCACCGAATAGGCGACCGCCCGGGCGGGGTCCATGTACATCGT
>NZ_DBHHEV010000005.1:10839-18549 GCF_057238965.1 Peptidiphaga sp. | reverse complement strand
TCCCCCGCTTGCCCGCCGCGCCAGTGCGATTCCGCGTTCTTTAGCGGCTTCGACGTCGATCTCGTTGCTCAACGACTGCGAGGAGCCGATCACCGCCGCCGTTTCACTCCAATTCCAGAGGCGAACAGCTGCGGGGCGGACGCCTCCTGCGACGCTCTCTGCGACGGCGTGGTCGAGCGCCAGGTTCAAAGCGATCGAAAGAGGGCGCGATTCGAGCAGGTCGAATCGGGAGGGGAGGCCGGCGGCGCCGTCGGCCTCCGAAAGGCGAGCGCCGTCGGGCTCCGGAAAGCGGTAGGCGCCGGGCTTTGAAGAGCGGCCGACGCCGGGATCCGCCGCTCGACTAAGCGAGCCGATAGAGCCAACCGTGGCGGTCCTCGACCTTTCCAAGCTGGATTCCCGTGATTCGATCGTAAATCGTTCTCGTCACTTCGTTTCGGGGGATCTCCACTCGGAAATCCTTGCCGGAGAGCGAGCCGATGGACGTGATGACCGCAGCGGTTCCGCAGGCGAACATCTCGGCGACGGCGCCGCTCTCGATTCCGGCCAGCACATCCGCCAAGGCAAGGGTCTCTTCGCGGACGTCCGCGCCGTCGTCGTGCAAAAGCTGGAGAATCGACGAGCGCGTGCAGCCCGCCAAAATGTTGCCGGTGAGCTTGGGGGTGCGGATCGACCCGTCGGACATCACGACGAAGACGTTCATGCCTCCGAGCTCGTCAATGTTCGTGTCGGTGGCGGCGTCGAGGAACATGACCTCGTCGTATCCGCCCTCGTGCGCGATCGTTTTGGGCAGGAGCGATGAGGCGTAGTTGCCTCCGGTCTTCGCGTCGCCCATCCCTCCGGGGCCGGCGCGGTGGAAGTCGCGTTCCACCCACACGTCGATCGGCTGGAAGCCGTTGGCAAAGTAGGCGCCTGAAGGCGATGCGACTGCCAAGTAATCGTAGCGTTCGGCGGCGCGAACGCCCAAGAACGCTTCGGATGCGAAGACGAACGGCCTGAGGTAGAGGGAGGAGCCGGGGACGTCGGGAACCCACGCGGCGTCTTGGCGCACGAGGTTGACAAGCGATCCGATGAAGGCCTCATGTTCGAACTCGGGTATAGCCAACCGGCGATTGGAGTGGTTGAGGCGGGCCGCGTTGTACGTGGGCCTAAACGTCCAGATCGAACCGTCCTCGTGACGGTAGGCCTTCAGCCCCTCGAACGTTTCCTGGCCGTAGTGCAGCACCGCGCCGGCGGGGTCCATGGAGAGCGGGCCGTAGGCTTCGATCCTGAAATCATGCCACCCTTTGTCAGGCGTCCACACGGCGTGGGCCATGTGATCGGAGAACTGCTTTCCGAATCCCGGGGCGGCGAGCACTCCTTCGCGCTCGGCCTCGCTCGCCGGATGCGGGTTGGGCCTGACATCCCATGTGCCGGCGAGGTCGTCGGCGGCGGGCACCGCCTCCATCGACGCCAGTTCAAGATCCGTGTAACTCATAACATCACTTCTTTCTCGGGGCAATGAGTCGATTCTAGTGCCAGATCGGGCGCCGGACGATTCCGATCGCCTCGGCGATCCATGCGCCGCACGGCTCGCCGCGCGCCCGTTCCCGCGTGCGGCAAGGCCCGCGCCTCAGCCGCGGACCAAGGCCGCGAGGGCGTTTCCGACGTCCGACGTCGAACGTTCCAAAGGCGTGCCCGCCTCGGCTGCAGCAGCCCTCGCGGCCATGTCGGATTCGATCGCTTTCTCGATCGCCCGGGCGTGCTCGGCGAGCCCGAGGTGGTCGAACATAAGAGCCACCGAGGCGACGGTCGCCGTGGGGTCGGCGATCTGCTTGCCCGCGATATCGGGGGCCGAGCCGTGGATGGGCTCGAACATGGACGGAAAGCCCTTCTCGGGGTTGATGTTCCCGGAGGCGGCAAGCCCTATCCCGCCGGTTATCGCGCCGGCTTCGTCGGTGAGGATGTCTCCGAACAGGTTGTCCGTCGCGATCACGTCGAATCTGGCGGGATCGGTGACCAGGAAGATCGTCGCGGCGTCCACGTGCATGTAGTCGACTGCGACGTCGGGATACTCTGCGCCGACCTCCTCGACGACGCGCCGCCACAGCCCGCCGGCGTTGACCAGCACGTTGTGCTTGTGCACATATGTGAGCTTCTTACGGGGGCGCGCTTGGGCCTTGGCGAAGGCATATCGCACCACGCGTTCTACGCCGTAGGCGGTGTTGACTGAGACTTCGGTCGCTATTTCGTGGGGGGTTCCCTGCCGGACGGCGCCGCCGTTGCCGCAGTAAAGCCCCTCGGTCCCTTCGCGAACCACGAGGAAGTCGATGTCGCCCGGGGCGGCCAGCGGCGTCGGCACTCCCGGATAGTGCCTGTTTGGCCGAAGGTTGACGTAATGGTCGAGAGCAAAACGCAGCTTGAGGAGGAGGCCGCGCTCAAGCACGCCAGAGGGGACTCGGGGATCGCCTATCGCCCCCAAAAGGATCGCGTCGCGCGCCTTGATGTCTTCGAGGTCCGCGTCCGTGAGGGTCTCGCCCGTTGCGAGGTACCGGCGAGCGCCAAGGTCGTATGTGTGGGTTGCGATTTCGGGCCCGCCGAGGGTTTCGCGCACGGCATCGAGAACCTTCAGGCCTTCCGCCACAACTTCGGGGCCTATTCCGTCGCCGGGAATCACTGCGAGGTCTATGGACGTCATGGATCTAGGATATCGGCTGTTCAAAATACGGGATTCTCATCTCATTATTCGGACGGCCTTCGCGTTGGGTCGGCTTGCCTTCGAAGCCAAGGCGAACGGGATGCGAGCCCGGCCTTGACGGGCTCGGGCTCGCATCGACAACGGGGTTTGGGCGCCGCGCGGGACGCCCCGCAGAAGCGCCCATTCCGTAGGATTTCGAGGCTTGCGGCATCTCCAGGGTCAGGCGATCGGGCTTACGGGATCTCCAGGGACCAATTGCCTCCCGTGGTGTCGATCAAAATCAAACTTTCGCCGGTCTTCGCCGGGATTGTGACGTCCTTTTCTACGGCTGCTTTTTGTTCTTTGATGAAAGAGTTCGCTTTGGAGCTGCCGTCGGTGGGCCACAGGGTGCCGGTGACTCGCCCTTTGGAGGTGTTGCCAACGTACTTGAAGGTCGCCGACGCCTCGCCCCCGCGATACAAGAACGCCTCATACGAGTTTCCTGCTATCGTCGCACCCTTCGAGACCCTCGGAATAGAAGAGATCGGATAAACGCGGATCATCCACGGGCCGGGAGCCGTCACCCTGATCTTCGCCGTCTGTTTCCCGTTGGCGAAGGCGTCGAGCGGGAAGGTGCCCGTCGTCTTCTCGTCCTTGACCATTCCCCCGAAACGTTCCGTTTGCGATCCGCCGGCATCCTGCGCCTCGACAAGGAAGAATCCGTAGTTCGACGCCGGGTTGATTTCAAAGTAAAGAAGAACAGGCTGACTTCCCTGGGGCTTTTGGATGTCTATCGTTTGGGGGCCGTCGCCCTGGTACTCCTTGAACGTGCCGGTGAGCGCAGGCCGGGTCGGCTTGGAGGGGGCGACCGTGCTCGCCGGAGTGCTTTCGTCGTCTGTCGGCTCGTCGGGGTCGGGACTCTTGCTTCGAGGCGACGTCGTCGCGGACGTGGACGGCGAGGACTTGGCGGTGGGTCCGTCGTCCTTGTCGTCTTTCATGAGCTTCGGCACGAAGATGATCGCGGCCGCGATGGCGATGACAGCCACCACCGATAGGACCGCTAAACCGGCTTTGCTTGTGAGGAAGGACTTCCGGGGCGTTCCGTCAAGACCGAAGGGCATGCCCGTCCCGAAGTCCGACGAGGCTCCGTAGGTCGGCTGGCTCAACCCCTGGCCGTGGGCGGAGTAGTCGACTCCCGCCCCAGGGAGCGCCCCTCCCGCCATCTGGCTTTCGGGGGCCGGAGTTCCAGGCTCCGCGGGCTGCCCGATCCCGGCTTGCGCAGCGAATCCCGATTGTGGGCCGGCCGACGGAGTGAATCCCGACCGCCCCGAGGAACCCTCGGGCCCCTGCTGGCTTGAAGGGCCCTGGAACCTGGGCTGGCCTGACGAGCCCGGGCCCGCAAAACCCGATGGAGCCGAAGAAGCCGACGGAGGGAACCCTGGCTGGCCCGACGAACCTTGGAAATCCGGCTGGCCCGACGAACCCGGCTGTTGGAAACCCGGCTGGTCGGCGAAGCTGTATCGCTCGGTCGGTTGATAACCGGCACTTTGAGCAGAGGGCGACGACGAAGCCGACGGCGCCGGCCCAGCCTGCGAAGGGCCCGGCGCGTGCGCACCGAACGGAGGCCGCGCGGGCGCTGCTTGCCCTGCACCAGGAGCCGACTGAGCCGAACGCGGCTCCGACTGACCCCCGCCGGGGATTGGCTGCCCGGCCCCAAGGTCCGCCAGTCCCGAATGGAACGGAGGCCGCCCCGGGCGAAAGGCAGATTGCCCCGGAGGCTGCTCGGAGCCAAAGCCTGCCTCCCCCGAAGCGGACGTCGGCTGCGCACCGCCAGATTCAATTTGCCGCGAGCCGGGAGCTGGAGGCTCCGAACTTGGCGCCGAGTAGGCCGACGGAGTTGAGAAGGCACTCGGAGCGGAGCCGCTCTCCGAGGGGCCCTGGCCCCCGGCCGGGACGTTTCGCCCTCCGGGGACGAAAGGCTGCCCGCCTCCGGCGGAGCCCGCGGGCGCAGAGCTCGCCGGGGCAAACCTCGGGCGTGAAGACTCTGGCGCGGCGCCGGCCCTGAAAGCGGGGCCGGGCGCGGCATTCGCCTGGTCAGAGCGATCCCGAGTCTGCTGCGAACTCAGCGACTCGGGCGGCGCGGCGTGCGCGCCAGAGCCGTTTCTTCTCCTCGAGGAACGCCTCGGCAAGCGGGAAATGGTCTCGTCAGCTGAGTTCGAGCTCCGGTCAGACTCGTCGGAGTCTCCGGCGGAAAGCGATCCTCCCGCGGCAGGCGAATTAACCGAGGAATTCGAATCGTCGGGGAAGCGGGTATCGTCGGGTGCCTGCGAAGAGTCGGGCGCGTACGGCGAATCGGACGAATCGGACGGCGACGAGGCGGAGGGCAGAAGGGTGGCATCGACGTCGATGTCTTCCACCCAGAAGTTCCAGCCAGCGGGAGCCGGGCCCCAAGCGGGATCGGGCCTCCAACCAGCAGGAGGGGTCCACCCGTCGGGCGCCGGCGGCCAGTTCGGCGGTGGGTTGAATCTTTTGGACATGAGCAACACTCCTGTGGTGCGTGAAACGACAATGCCATTGTCCCACGCCCTCCCCCATCTGCCGCCACCCACGTCCACGGTGCGAAACGCCTCAAGTTTGCTTTGTTCATAAGCGAAAACCATTGGCGATCAAGGGTCCTGACGACGCCGAAACCGCCGCGAATCGGGCACTTCGACGTCTAAACACATCGAAGCATCCTGCGGCGCCGACTGTCGCGGACAGCACACAACTCATCTCTTACTAAAATGCGGTCCTATCGCCGTCGAGAGCCTCCGAAACGACGCCTTCGCGCGGCGATCGACCACGACTCTTTGGGGGTCGAAGAAACGCCGGACGCGGAGAAGCTTTGCTTGCCTTCGCTGTTGCGCCCACCGCCTTCGACTGCCTTCCAAGGGCTTTGCATGACGAGCATTCCTTCGACGTCGAGCGGTGTGCGATCGTGCCCAAGTGAGAGGATCGCGCATCGCTGTTCCGACCTGACCGGATAGATCATCAACGCTCTGCCTTGGCCGAGATTCTCTGCGATGAGTTCCCACACCTGATCTCTGACGCGACCCGAAAGATGCCCCACGAATACGCCTGTCGAAACTTCGAGCAGCCACCGGGTCAACGCGCCGCGAAGCCCGGCGGGCGCCGCAGAAAGGATGATTACGACCATGCGGCTGCCCAGCCTTACTCTTCGTCGTCCAAAGACTCTAAGGCAAGTGCGTGGTTCATGCCGCCCGCGATGGCCTTGCGCTGGTAGTCCCACAGAGAGACGACGTTCACCTGAAGCTCCTCCCCCTCGTCGACCTCGAAAAGCCTGTGGATGTCTCGCACCGACCGCTCAATCACCTTCAGCTCGAATATTCGGTCGCGGACCCGGCGCCGGGTTGTCGCGGCAATGTCGCTCATGCCTTCGGCGACGACGTCAAAGGCGATCGGTATCGTCACATCCGCCTTGTAGAGGTCGGCGACGTCGTAGACGAAGGAACGCTCGTGACCCGTGTGAACGAATCCCAGTCCCGGCGAGCATCCCAGTGAAACGACGACGGCGTGGATCACCCCGTAGAGTGCGGCGTGCGCGGCAGACAGCGCCTGATTGATCGGATCTGAGGCGTCAAAATCGTCGTGCTCGTACTCGCGGCGCTTCCACGGCACCCCCGTGCGCTTAGAGTTCTCACGGTAGACGGAACGAATTCGCGCGCCTTCCCGCCCCCGCAGCTGTTGCATTGTCAATCCGTCGACGTCCTCGCCTGCAAAACGCATCGTGTACATTTTCCTCGCGACCGCCAGCCGCTTTTGCGGGGAGGAGACACGAGCCGCTTGCTCCACGAGAAGCCTGCTCGACGTCGCCAGGGACCTGCCGTGAGCGTAGTAGCGAACCCCGCGCTCGCCGACCCACACTGCGGTGGTCCCGCACTCGCCCAAAAGGCACATCGCCTGGTGGCTCACCGAGGTCCCCGGGCCCAGCAGCACAGCCAAAAGCGACGCCGCCGGAACCCGGACCAAGCCCTTGTCGTCGCGCGCCGTCACAGCGCCGTCCTCGCGATGGACGACGCAATGCTCCAAGTAGAGAAAGGACATCCGGTCGGCTGCGCGAGGAAGCGCCGTAACGGGAACGGGAAGCAGGCGCGCCATGGCTTTACTCCCTCGGGCGCGCCAAGGTCATGAGACCGCAGCCGTATGCCTTCGACGGGCCGAGCCCGTTGACGAGCATCTGGCGAAAGGCCCCGACTTCCTCGATCCGGAGAATGCCCTCGTAAACGACGCGCCCAATCGTGACCTTGCCTGACTTCTGTGTCTCGCGATCCTTCCTGTCGAACACCGGTTTCTCGCGCCGGACAACCAAAAGCGAGACGCGATCATTCGGATCGTCGCCCTGCTTGGCCAACCCTTCAAACGTCTCGACTGCGGCAGCGCTTCGCCCCTGTGCGGCGTCGCATCCCAGTCCGCCGTTGTCTCCCGTTTCAACGCGCTTGACCTTGCCGTCCCCACCGGGCCTTGTGAGCCCCGATTCGTCGGGGACCATCGGGATCGAGAACCCCTGCTTCTCAGCGCGCCTGAGCAGCCAGTCTCTCTGCTGCCTCGCAGTCACATGCACATGCCGTTTTCCCCGCTCGTTCGGCCCCCTGTTCTCGTTGCGAACAGGATTTGCCGCGAGTCTGAAAGCCCATGTTTGCCCTTCGGCGAGCCGAGAAAGGAAACCTTCATAATCAAGCGTGCGAGCCATCTGCGACGAAGTCGCGTCCGCCTCAATTTGCGACATGTCCGGACGCATTGGCGAAAGCACGTACAGGGCGACGCCGAAGGCCCTTTGGTCGACCCGCCACAGCACACGTCCAGCCGCAGAAGTTTCTGCGCGGGCCGACGACGATTCAACACCGACCGACGTCGAGGTTTCGGATTGTGCAGACAAAACCTCCGACGTGCTTCCGGCCGGATCACCCCCGTCGCCGTCAATGCTCTGCCCGAGATCGCACGCCTTCATGACGACCGCGTGCATCACCTGCGGCGAGCCGAGCAGCCTTCTCGCGAAC
>NZ_DBHHEV010000005.1:0-10829 GCF_057238965.1 Peptidiphaga sp. | reverse complement strand
CGACGCCGCGGATCGAGTTCTATCTTCGTCAGGTGCATCTTCTACCTCGCATCTCTAACTTTCCTCCAACAGTTCCGCCATGGGATCGTGAGAGTCCGCGGCAGAACCTTCATATTCGTTCGGCCCCGTCAGCGAACTCAGCCCTCCCGCCGGATCTTCGAGCTCGGCCATTGGATCGAGCATTCCCACCGGGTCAAGTTCTGCCATGGGATCGTGGTGGTCTTCGCCGACGTCGGAGCGCACAGCCGCGCTCCCAGTCGACGCTTTGTCTTTCACTCTCACCATATGCCGCTCAATGTCCCGGAACGAATACTCACGATGACGCGGGTCGAAAGAAAGAGGCACATCTCGGCTCCCTCGCACATCGTTTGTGTGCTCGCCTTCGGGCACAGCGTCTTTGTCGAGAAGAACTTCGATTTCTCCGCCTTCACGATGGCGCTTCCGGTACCACTTGGAGGCCAGCCACGGCTCACTTGTCAAAGCCTCCAACAAGCTTGAATCGCGCAATCCGAGCGAGACGGGAAAGGACGGAGGGCACGAACGTCGCCCCAAATAGAGGGGAAAAGAAGGATGCCGCACAGCGTGGTCGAGCCGCTCGATCACCGCATTCTCCCCCTCTATTCCGGCCAAGAAGACCGCATCGGAAAGGTAGTAGCGTTCGGAAAGCGGCATCGATTTGGACCCATCCAGCGTATGCGCCGTATGGAAATCACGCACCACCGTTCCCGGCTGGTCTTTTCGCACACCGAAGCGCAGCGTCAGCAAGTCCTCGATTGGGTCGGTGCGCCGTCTGCCGGTTGCCGCGGCCAGCATGCCGAGAATTCCGCTTTTGGAGGGGGCGAGTTCTGTAGCGCGCACCGTGAATCGGGATTTGACGCCCCAGGCCTGCAGTGGGCCCGCGAGCCGCAAGAGCAGTACTGCCATCGCTTACTCCGAGGCTGGAAGGCGTGACTCGACGACATCGCGCACTCTGTCTGTGAGAACGTTGAACGCGACTCGCTCCCCGAGAGACTCCGTCCCTTCATAGTCCTCGAGGCTCACCACAAAGGCATGCCGCGGCTTGACGCCAAAGGCTTCCTCCAATTGCTTCTCATGTTCAACGAGTTTGCGTACAGACTTTGCCACGAATCCCTCGGTGTCGCTTTTGAGGACCGGTCTCTCAAAGGCACCAACGAGCGAAACAGGCTGGTCGTCGCGCACCTGAACAACCACCATGCTGGGCAGCGTCCGATTGGCGAAGGTGTTCTGCTTGCCCGTCGGCATCGTCTTGACAAAGGCTTCAATGAAGGAGGACAGCGCTCGAAGCGTCGCCTCAGCATCACCCAAATTCTCATGCAGCAAGTCGAGATTGACCGTGGCATAACGATATATTGTGGCCGACGAGAACTCGATAGTTCCCATCATTCCTGCGCCAGCATCCTCTCTTTCTTCGGCGCGAGATTTGTCGTCATCAACGGCGGTGAAGACATCGAACTCGTTCTCGGCCGCATGCGTCGTGATCGCATGTGCCTCTTGGCAGGCAGCATCGACATTGAGGTCGGCGTCATCAGCGACCATTCGGCCAAAGAGGGCAACGTCAATCGAGTTCTGGGACTTGAAGATCTTTTTGACTTCCTTGTTGCCCAATTCCTCGCCAGAGCGGGCACTCTCCACGGCCAGTTCCGCGAGCTGTGCTATTTGTCTGTTGGAGAGGAACAGAAGATATCCCGATTCCTTAGCCTTCTTTGATGCTCCCTCGCTCTTCTTGGCCCTCGGCTCGCTCAGATTGATTTTGGCGGCGTTGAAGACTTTTTCGGCCAACTTCTGAGCATCGTTTTCAAGGTCTTCTGCCTGCCGCCCTATTTCTTTGGCGAGAATGCCGACAACGCGTTTGGTCCGTGTACCCAGATCCTCTCTGTCGAGGTGCGCGTCAAAAAAGCTCCGTGTGACGTGTTTCCACGCTTGGCTCGAGACCCTCAGACGCTTCACGCCACCGTACATCGCGGACTTCGGCGATCCTGTGTCGTCGCGATTGACGCAGCTGGGTGGGATGTTCTGGACAATGTGAACATCGATGTAAGTGCTCATTTTCTTCCCCTATTTTAGGTTGTTTTGTGGCGCTTTTAACGCCCGAGTTTCATTTGGCATCCGAGGACAAGCTGGAGCTAGCAGAAGCTTCGACGTCGACGGACTCAGCCTCGTTGCCATCTGGTTTCCGAAGATTGTAGAAGTCACGCGACCATCTGCGTCTGACTTTCTTGTCACCGCCAGAACGCCGGAACATCACGAGGTCGTCGGCAAAGGCAGCGTAGTCAAAACCTATGTCCTTTGATCGAAGAAGCTGGACGAAAGAACGGAGGTGGCTGCGCAGCTCGTCAACAGTCGAAGCGGTGACCAAAGCGTTAAAGCGACTGCGCGCGGAAGGGTTCTCATCTTCCCTGCCGATCAACTCACGGGCAGCTCTTCCAAATCCGAAACCTGGTTTATGCATCGGGCCAGACCTCGATTGCTGATGAACCGCATACAAGGTCATGGTTATATGGACGGCTGTCTCTTCCGGCGTCGGAGCGTCGGAAGCGCTGTCGGGAACATCATTCACATGCGTATAGTCCCAAATGTCTGCAATCTCGCCTGGATCTGTGTTCACTCCTCGGCGCAATTTCGCAAGAGCTGCACGAGCCGACGCCTTGTCGTTCAAGACGCCTTTTTGCAAGTCTTCAATGCGGCGGTCGACGGCAACAGCAGTCTTGCTCAAGTTTCTTCCCCTAGAGGGAGACACATTTTTCGCAGGTTGAGTTTCTGTGGCATTCATTGTCAGTCCTTTTTAGATTCAGATTGCGAATCGGGGTGGGCAGGTAGAGTCTCACGGATTGAAGCCTCGAACCAGGCAAGCGAGATTCCGACATCGATATGGCGATTCCCATCCGCCCGGCCTGCGTACGCCGATGGCGCTACCGACCCAACGATTCCGTCGCGTTGCCCGACGGCAGTTTTGCGAAGCCTCTCGCGCCACCGCCACTTTGCTTCGTCGGGGGCCTCCTCACCGGCTAGCGAGGCGAGCCATCGCGGAAACTCTTCGTCAACGACCAAGTAGAAGGCCGTCGCAGCTTTTTCACGGGCGGCCTGCACGCTGTCGGGGTCGGCCCCCTGTGCTTTTGCAAGATTTCCGCCGAGGTTCCGCAGCGACGAGGCGACTTTGTCCGTCTCTTTCATGGCATCTCGGACAATGGCGAGATAACGGGAGTTGTCCTCTTCCAACAGCTTGGCGGGAACCTTGAGGACGTCGTCGACAAGCTCGTCGACAACTGCTTCTTGGGACCCGTACTCAATTCCGACGCAATGAACGGGAATCAAGCCGTCGTTGGGAACTATTTCGTCAAACAGCAGTTGTTGGTAGAAATCGATGACTCCGGCCGCCTTGTATCTTGTTTCCTTTTTGCCGTCCATTCGAACGACGGTTTCGCTGAGCTCGGAGACCAAGGTGGACAAGCCCCTCCACATCGCTCGATCTTTGGGGAACTTGTATGGCATAAAGACGTCGAACTTAAACTTCTTTGTTTGAGGATCGGAGTACCGCCAGGCTGTCATGGGTTCGTAAAGATAACGGTTCTGCGGAGTAGCTTTGTCTCCGTTTCCAAGGAAAAGTCCCGTCACACCAGACTCGTCGCCGTGGAGCAGTACGCGTCTGGTCTGCCACGTGTAGCACGAAACAGGGCCCGTCGGGTCCAGGTCTCGGTTGCCTGCGGGGCCGTCGGGTTCGCATTCCCACGGTGGCAGATCCCTATCCGCGTCGACTTTTTCCTTGAGGGAATCAACGAGGCCCACCACGACCGTATTGAGAAGTATCGTCTCGGCCAGGTTATTTCCTTCGATTGTCACGACGCCGATTTGACCGCTCCATCCGGGGCCGATCGGATAGCCCTTGCCTCCCTTGACCTCCGGATCCCCTACAGCACCGGAGCGGATGCCCGAAGGATCGAAAGCGTGAACGTGAACGAGCCATCGAGCAGCTTCGGACCAATTAATCCGATCGAGGCCCGGGCCGATTCTGGTGGTAAAGAAGGGCGCCCCGTTGGGAACGTCGACGATTAACGATTCGAGATCCGATATCTTGCCCGATTTTGCATGTATACCGGCCACTTGAAAGAAAGGGGCTACAGGATCGCGCACGTCGAATCGCTCCCGGTATCGCTCAAGGTATGCAACCGCATCGGTCGCCAAAAGTTCTGGATCGTTCCAGTATGCTTCCCAAGTTTTAAGATCCTTCGGTCCTCCCATTGCGCGATGCGCAATCGCCAAAAGCAAGCGCAGAATCGCAACGTCTTGCGACGCGATTTCGCCGTGAATTCCAGAAATGTCAGACGCCTCTTCGAATGCCGTAACAAGGGACACCTCATCAGGCTCTCCGCTTAAACGCGTGACTCGAATCCATGGTTCGTCGAGAAGATTGAAACTTTCGGCCATTAATCCTGGACCTCCATTAGCCCGGTTGTTGACGTGTATTCAACAGTAGTGCCATCCAGTTCGGCGCGTCCGTTGTTTAACAAAAGAAATAGCTGCCCGCGCAGATCGAGGTTCGTTTGCCACGAATCGACATAGAACCCTTCTAGCTCGCCGATAACGCGATCGATCGCCGACTGATTCGAGAATCTAGGCGGGAGTCTGACGGCCGACATCGCCATGGCTCGTGACAAAGCGCGGTCAGGTTCGCGATCCGTAGGAATCTCAATATTGGGAAAACCTTGAGCGCTCGGGAGAGTTCGCACGCTCTCTTGTCCGCCTTCTTTGCACACTTCGAGAAGGATCACCTCGAGGGAGTCTTCGCCGTCGCGCACATGCGCTCTTGCCCTTTCTTCGCTGTCGTCAGCGAGTGTGCGCAACCAATCGATGAGAGATACGCGGTTGCCATTCTTCGGCTCGGGCAGCTGATAGCCCTTGGCGGCATCTCCTTTCTTTCGTTCGGTTTCTTCCGCTATATCGCTGGCTTCCGCCACTGCTTGATTCCATTGCGCTGGAACATCGGGATCCGTCCCGTAGACCGCCTCAATTAGTTCACGCACGTCGTCCGGCACATGGACCACTCCACCTTCCGTTGCGATCTTATTCAGTGCCGCAGCGGTTAGGAGCAAGTCTTTCTCGCCGTAGATATGCTTCGCACCCCTGTCAATCTCAGGCTCATCGTCCGAGGCCAATGGAAGGCAATCGACGTAACAGACCGGTCGCTCCAATTTCCCAGGACGACGCCGTTGGTGCCTGTGCAACCGTCCCATGCGTTGGATAAGAAGATCGATTGGCGCAAGATCAGTGACCAACAGGTCGAAATCAACGTCCAGAGACTGCTCTACGACCTGGGTGGCAACGACGATCGCGCGTTCAGGGCGTTTGGGGCTCTTGCGAGGAGGGCCGAACCGCCGAAGCAGATCGGCGTCTTTATTCAGCCTGTCGGAAATGGTGAATCGCGAATGATTGAGGCTGACGTCATCGCCAAAGACTTCGCGCAATTCTTCATACGTCTCTTGTGCACGGCGCACAGTATTTCGAACAACGAGGGCGCACCCGCCGTCGGACAAAGTGTCGTCGAGCAGGGCAACGACATCAGCCCCCTCATCCATCCGTCTGATCTCAACCGAAGTACTGCGGCCCTCAGCCTCAACGGCGACAATCTTCGTCCCGCTTTCTCCAGACGTCACAAGGCACGGGAAAGGCATAGGCCCCTCTTCTCGCGCCCTCTCTCTGGCTACGTCGGGTACCTCATCCCGTCTCTCTTCGCACGAATCACTGCCCGAGACTAACTGCAGCCCTCGATCATAGGCATCGGCAAGCGCCGAACATCGCGCCTCGGAAAGAGTGGCGGAGAGAAGAATGACGGGAACTCCATATGCGGCCAGCCAAGTCAGGGATCTATCGAGGTAAGAGTTCATGTAGGTCGAGTAAGAGTGAACTTCGTCGACGATAACGACCTTCCGGCTAAGCCCCAAATGCCGAAGCATGAGGTGTGGCGCAGAAAGCGAGGCGAAGAGGAGATGGTCAATCGTGGTCACAACAAAATCCGCGAGCATAGACTTCTTCCGGCCCGAAAACCAGGCCATGATCGCGAGATCGGCGTCTGTGCCCTCTTCACGAAGGCAACTTCCGTTTCTTTTCCCGTCCCGGTTCCCTCGCGCCCCTTTCCCGCCCGAGCTCGTACGCGTGCCCGAGCCGTCTTCTTCGTCCAAGCCAATCTGCCGAGGCGCCGGAAGCGACGAGGACAGGAAGTCCGCAGCCGGATCGCCATCGCCGCCCAGGCTCCCGAGAAGACGATCGCGGATCGCATATCCTGTTTTTCGCAATGCTCGGGCTTCCTCGTTGAGCTTAGCGCGTCCATGCTGGAGCTGAACGGCAAACGCAGAGGGCTCTCCAGCATCGCGATAGCTCTCCTCGATATGGCCCAGCCAGTCCAATTCTCTCGAGAACATGGCGTCCGTCGTCGTTTGCGTTGGAAGCGCAAACAAAACCCCCGAACGTCCAGTTCGAGCAGCCAAGACCTCAGCCGCCAAGAGGGCCGCCTCCGTCTTCCCCGAACCAGTGGCCTCCTGAACAATCATGAGTCCAGGAAGTTCCATCGAACGAGCCGCCTCCACGGCCAAACGTTGGGCCGCCGTGGCTTTGGCTCCGTCAGGAAAATCGAATCGCGTCCGAAGGAGGCTGTCAGCGTCTTTACCGTCGTCTCGCGGACGCCAAGGCGAGGGAAGTTCTATTTTCGCAAGTCCGCTTTCGACTCGTTCCTGATGCTGTTTGACATCAAGAAACTCGCTGCCGTCATCGTCTAGACGGCGAAGCGGAAAATAAGCTTCCGTTGAAGCAAGCCAATCCGAAACGATTACAA
This sequence comes from Peptidiphaga sp., assembly GCF_057238965.1. NCBI lineage: Bacteria > Bacillati > Actinomycetota > Actinomycetes > Actinomycetales > Actinomycetaceae > Peptidiphaga > Peptidiphaga sp. The sequence continues at coordinate 3,985 of NZ_DBHHEV010000005.1, read as the reverse complement.
GACCGCATACTTCAACAAGAAAAGGCTCAGACCAACTTCTATGCGACCATTCGTCAAGCAAATCGGCGACGCCGGCACGACTGATCGCCATCTCAAAAAGTTCGGAGCGGACCGCGCTCCATTCGTCATCTCCCAGAAGATGTTCGCGCCCACGCATGTTGCAGACCATTTCTGTTGTAGCCGGAATGCCGTGATGCGCTCCGATGACGGAGGCAAGCGCACGGGCCGGCTGAAGACCCCAATGTCTGTTCTCCCTGAGCCATTCTTCGACGATCATCTGCCCAGTTAGACCGTGAGGCGCTTGGCGACGTTCGTTTGGGTCGATCGGTCCGTGCTGAAGCCCAGACTCGCGCATGCGATCATCCAAAGCACCAACTTTAGTGCTGAAAGCCGGAGTGGCCTTACCGATATCGTGAATACCGGCTAGCCAAGACGCCAGCGCCTTGAATTCTGCTGCAGGATCGAGCCCGGAAGCGGATCTCGCGAATTCCCTTTCGATCAGATCAGGAATGGCTGGAGCAAGCCAGTTCGCGGCTAAATGACGCGTAACCTCGGCCGCATCGGCAAGGTGCAACCAGAGAGGCAACCACCAAGCCAGGCCAGGTGCATCGTTGTCGTATTTCGATTTGGCCCAAACAGAGCGTGACTTAGAACTCAACATCAGCGTTGTTTCCACAAACTTGATCCTAGTCCCAAAACCCAGCGAAGGAACCATCCTAAAGGACTAGGTTAAGAGCAAAAGAAAACTGGTAAACTGGGAGATGATTTTGCCGGATTCCCGGGGGAATCCAACTGTCTTCCCCGCGCATGCGGGGGTGATCCGCGCACCGACGATCGCGTTAATGAACGCGATGAGTCTTCCCCGCGCATGCGGGGGTGATCCGGCCCTCCTCGCTTCGGAGCCCGGCCACCCATTGTCTTCCCCGCGCATGCGGGGGTGATCCGCGCGTCTACCTCGTCGTCGAAGACCGCGAGTTGTCTTCCCCGCGCATGCGGGGGTGATCCTGGGCTCGTACTACGGGCACCTTTCGCAAGCGCGTCTTCCCCGCGCATGCGGGGGTGATCCGCCAGCTCTCACGACGGCCATCGAATGGGTCTCGTCTTCCCCGCGCATGCGGGGGTGATCCCTCTTCGGCGGTGATCTGGCTTTTCGCCATCGCGTCTTCCCCGCGCATGCGGGGGTGATCCCTGGTTCGACATATCGTTGTGTCGTCTCAATGCGTCTTCCCCGCGCATGCGGGGGTGATCCGATAAGTCGAGACTCAATGAGGCCGTTCTCACGGTCTTCCCCGCGCATGCGGGGGTGATCCGAACGACGCCCAATGGGCGATGATCACGCTCGGGTCTTCCCCGCGCATGCGGGGGTGATCCCTCGATAAGATACTTCGACTGATCCGAATAGTCGTCTTCCCCGCGCATGCGGGGGTGATCCGTGGCAGGCGATCGCGGGCGTGCTCCTGACGGTGTCTTCCCCGCGCATGCGGGGGTGATCCTCCGCCCGTCGGCGAGTGCTTTAGGCATTTCAGCGTCTTCCCCGCGCATGCGGGGGTGATCCGTCCCGCGACCTCATCTCCCTGGGCGCCGACCTGTCTTCCCCGCGCATGCGGGGGTGATCCCAACGCATCGACCGCTACCTCGCGGACGTCAAAGTCTTCCCCGCGCATGCGGGGCTGATTCCTGGACGAATATTACGGAGACTACGTCATCCGCCCTCCTTTGCCCTAGCGAGAGGCAATCGCTGCAGCCGGAAGCGGACATCGCCCCATTGCCACCATTGACGTCGCTGTCCGACAAGGACTCACCGCGACACTCGACGCGATCAATCGTTCACAGAGAGCATGCGCGTGAAAACCCCAGACCCGCATGCACTAGAAACACTGAAAACAAAAGTTGTCGACCCGATAGTTGCTGGTGATGCCAGCATTGCCAGCGGCACCAGCAACACTGGTATCACCGGAAATACTGTTGAACTGAAGAAGTTCACCATAAGAATTGATCCGATCCTTCTCGGACGCATCCGAGCCGCGTACCTTAATGAGTTCGCCCGCGGCGGCCCGCATCGAAGCCTTTCAGCTTGGGCCGCACATCAACTCGAAGCCGTTGTCACCACAGCTGAATCTGACAATGGGCGAGAATTCACACCCGTAGAATCCGGGGAAATCCCGACAGGCCCTAGGCGCCTAGGACCCTCCCCTTTTAACGGTAAACATCGCAAACTACAAAGAAAAATGAAAATAGAAAAGTGCTGTCTGCCCAAAAAGATGGACAACTACAAAGTCGAACCAAACCAGACCAAGCTCCTGATTGAGATTGAAGGAGGCGACCATGGGAAAGCTGCGCAGTGAGCTTCTTACGCTTATCAAGCGACTTTTGAAGCAGGCCTATAGGGGACCCCATACGACCCATACGCGAAGGAGGCTGAAGCGTTCCAAAGGCACGCCAACCGTCTTATTGCTAAGTACGCGGTGACTGGCTACGAGCTATCGGACGCTGAGCTCGGCCAAGTAGTCCCTTTCTGCAAGCATGTGCTCAACCTCGGCAAAGGCCGATACATGGTCACCGAACGCAACGACCTCTACTGGCTGCTGAAAGAACTCAAGACATGCTCGATCTACTGGCTTCCTCAAGGCGTGATGATCCGTGATGATCGTCGAGAGGACGAGCGACGTCAACGTCGCCGCCGAGCTGGCCAAATCGCTTAGAAGCCAGGCGATGTAGGCGATGCGCGCGTAGTGGACGAGGGAGCAGACTATTACCGTCCGCGATTCCGGAAAGAATCTCAGCGACTCGCTCTCCGGAAAGGCTTTATCGAATCTCTCTACTGGGCAGTAACGAGGAAGCTCTCGCAGTCAATGGCTGAGGAAGCCCCGCCAGGCTCGGACGGAGCTCTGATCCTAGACGACCGGGCGTCAGTCGCAAAAAGCTGGGCCGAAGCCAACATGCGCATTAGACGCGCCACCATGCGAGGCAGCGATTTCAAGTTCAACGAGGACGGGTACGCCGCAGGCATGGCCGCCAATCCCAACCCATCAACGCTCGGCCAGCCCCAGCCTGCAGGAGCTCTGACCTAAATGGGGCGCTCCGCCGACTGACACTGGTGATCCTGCCTTCAGCAGCGACCTCAAGTTAATGCGTTACTTCCTGCGAAAACATCTGCTTTTGTCGGAGGCAGTAGATAGACTTGCCGACAAGGAGGGGATGCATAATGAGCAATCGGTTCAAAGCTGCGGCGAGCCCTATTTTGGCTGCTATCCAGTGGGTTTTCCGCATGCTTGGGCGGGGGTTGCGAGCATACGGCAAGCTGCTGTGGAAGACAGTCAAGCTCGCCGTCGTTGTCGGGCTCGTCATCGCGACGTTCGGGATGATCAACCAGCTGTCAATTGGGAATGTCATCGGCGACAGCCGGAGGCACTGACGTTAGAGGTCAGGGGCCACGACGAGCAGGCCAATCGCGCTCGGGCCGAGCTAACCGATGCGTTGCTGGCCGAGGAGGACAGCAGCGTCTTCCCCGCGCATGCGGGGGTGATCCTCGTTGAATGCAGGCGTGTCGTTGAGAGAGTGTGTCTTCCCCGCGCATCCGGGGGTGATCCTAAGCGTTCCAGTAGACCTCGGCAAGGCCGCGTGTCTTCCCCGCGCATGCGGGGGTGATCCTGACTGGATGACGTGGTATGCGAGAACCGTTCCGTCTTCCCCGCGCATGCGAGGTGTTATCCAGAAATCCTCGTCGACAGCGGGAAAACACAGTGCATTTTGCACACATTACGATCCTCTGTCACTCCTTTTCACGCCCAACGGACAAGAAAACGGGAAGCCGCAAGTCTCGAAAACGCGAGACCTCAGCTCGCGAGAGTTGCGGAGGGTCATGTCTTCCCATCGGTCTGGCGGGCTTCGTCGTCGGGCTCTTTGCGCGGCCTTCCCCTGCCCCGCATCGGCTTCGGGCGAGGGTCCCTTCCAGCTTCGACGAGAGCGCCACGCAGAATGAGTT
>NZ_DBHHEV010000004.1:37693-60721 GCF_057238965.1 Peptidiphaga sp. | reverse complement strand
ATTGTCTAAGAAGGCCTATCTGATTACGCGGAGCGCCGTTGCTTTGGCGGCGGTCACCGTGTTCTTCTGGCTGTTTCTCGTTCCGCCTTCGATTGAGTCAGGAGTGACTGGCAACAAGTATTCGTCATGTCACGCGGTTGCCTGGAACTTTACGGGCGATCTTCGTCCGGTGCTCAATGACTCTTTTGACGTCGAAAGCCCTGACAAAGTGGAGAAGTACGTGAATGGCGCTGTTGGTTATCCCTCGGCGGATGCTGACAGTGCTGTGATCAGGAAAGGAATACACGAGGCCTGTAAGGAAGCTCGTCAGGGACGCGGCTTGGTCATCATTGTTGCGTCAATCTTTTTCGCCGTCGTCTTCTTGTCGGTTCCCAAGCCCAAACCTTCGAGCGATAAAGAGCCTTCGAGCGACAACGGGTCTTCGGGAGAGAGCAAATCGTTGAGCGGCGACAGCTCGTTGGGTGACGGTGGACCTTCGATCGGTGTCGGATCGTCAAACGGCAAAGCGGAGAGCGAGCCGTTCAACGACGAGCCTAAGCCCGGAACGATCCAGGCCTGAACACCTGTGAGCTTGGGGCATCCCCGATGGCAAGACGGGTCGAAGAACGGTGCAAAGCAGATAGCGAGCCGGAGCCACGGCGTCGCGGGGCGTGAGTCGCGGCAGAGCGAGCGGGGACCGAAGGTTGCGGTTGAGGGCGGAGGAACAGCGAGCCAAGGCCCGAGGCCGACAAACTTGGGATGGACAGAAGCCTCTGCGGTAAGGAGTCACAAGCGGAGCTTTCCGAGATGCTCGGATTCGCACCTTATTGTGGAAGAACGCCCGCCTTTGACCGTCGAGCTCGAAGAGAGCGAACTCCTGCCCGCTCGCGTCAGCGCCGTTCGCCGCAGCGCGATCGAGATGTTGGGGCTCTGATGGGTTTCCCCGTAGGGTCGGCCTCGACTATCCGGAAAGCTGCGACGACGCCGTCGGCCGAACCCTCGAAGGCGTCGGCGAACTTGGTCAGGAACGCTGGTTTCCCGACTGCACCCACGCGAGCGAGTCCGGCTACGCAGTGAAGCAGCCCATCGACGCCGGCGAACCGGCCCCCGAGCGTTTGGAGCGTTATCGTGCGCTCGCGCAGAAATCGGAGGCTCTGCTTCCTTTAGGGCTGCGTCTAGAGAAGGGAGACGCCCTGTGAAGAGGTGTGTCCCTGTCTGCTTTGTCCTGTCTCTGGAGAAGGCAAGGTAAGGTGTTCGATGTGAAGGAGCGGTTAAACATGAATGCCGATTTGAAGAATGGCTGGGCATGGCCTGGCATGCTGGCTTGCGCGAAAAGGCGTTCGCGTCTTGTGGGGGTTGTGCTGGCCCTTGTCTCGTTTGTAGTTGCGGGATGCAAGATTAATGGGGCAGTTGAGTTTCAAGCCAAGGGTGACATGAAGTTTGACTTCACTTTTGAAGACTCGAGAGACACAATGGCTAAAATCAATCGAACATGTGAAAGTGTTGAGACTATTTTTCTGGCGAAGATTAGGTTTGTTGACTCCCCTAAGGTTGAGGACGTGACTCCTGCCGGCGGGCATCTGACGTGCAGGGTGACCTCGGACAAGCCTTTCAAAGGGAAAATGAAGCTGACCGAGCGAGACGGACAGTACCATTTCAAGTACTATGGCGCGCACGATGATGACGACACGGACTTGAGTAGGCTTAAGACGAGGATCGTGGTGAGTATGCCGGGGAAAGTGACGCGGTCCAGTCTGGGGAAGGTTCAAGGAAACAAGGTGATTCTTGAAGACCTCGACTTTCTTACCTATGGGGTGGAGATTACGGCCGAGAAGGAATCCGCCGGGTCGGCTTCATCGTCGTTGCCGGGGAAGAAAGCTGACGCGCCCTCGTCACCGGCTGGCGGATTTCCGGCCTGGGCGTGGGCCGCCGTCGGCGGCGGCGCGCTGGTCGTGATCGCTGGTCTTGCGTTCGCCGCGGGCAGGCGTCGAGGCGAGGTTAAGGCCGCCGCTCGTCATCGGCAGGGTGGGATGCCCGCCGGAAACAGCTATGTGCCGCCGTCTGGTGGGGGAGCCTCGCCTCACCAGCAGGCTTTCGGGCACGGGGCCGGGCTGGATCCCGACGGGTGGCATCGCCCCGTGTAAGAAACTTCTGTTCTTTTGATGTGGAGACTATGGTTTGTCATCGGAGAGAAGCTCGAATAGGTGCCTCAAGTAAGGGGGCGGATTGTGGGTTGCCTCCATCAGAAGTCGGTCGCTAACCAATTGAGGTTCCAGTGCAGGGGTTGCCGGTGCCTATCTCTTCTTTTCCTTCCTGCTGATGCGTTGGAAAGGTGGAGGCGCTACGCTGGAGTCTGTACGGTTTAGCGCGGTGTTTGGCCTTTGTCCGGTAGGGTGTCTGGAGATTTGATATGTCCGTCCACGTGAAGAGGCACTCGTGTCTTGCCGTCACCTTTGTGACGCTCGTATTTTTTGTTCTTACTGGTTGTAAGATCGATGGAACGATTGACTTTCAAAGTGATGGTCGAACGAAGATCGTTCTAGTCTTCGAAGACGCTGACGGGATGATGGCCAAACTCAAGCAGACATGCGAGGGGATTCGGCTTACTTTCGAAGCGGAGCTCACATATGTCAAGAATCCAAAGGTGGAGGATGTTACATCGCCAGAAGGTCATCTTAAGTGCCGTTTAACGTCAAATGAACCGTTCGGTGGTCACGTAAAGTTCACTAAAAATGGCGGAAAGTACTATTTTAAGTATCCAGGTGCGCACGACAAGGATAATGATGATTATAGTGACTTTATAACGAATATTACTATTAGTATGCCGGCTAAAGTAGTCAAAGTGAATAGGGGGAAAGTAAATGGAAATAAAGTGACTATTACCAGTTTAGACTTTCTTACCTATGGGGTGGAGATCACGGCCGAGAAGGAATCTGCTGGGTCGGCGTCGTCTGGGCTGTCGGGGAAGAAAGCCCACGCATCCTCGTCGGCTGGTGGATTTCCTGCCTGGGCGTGGGCCGCCGTCGGTGCCGGCGCGCTGGTCGTGATCGCTGGTCTTGCGTTTGTCGCGGGCAGGCGTCGGGCGCGCTGAGGTGTTTTCAGACGAAGGCTCGTCTCTCGTCCTGGCGGTCCGTCTGTAGGTCGGGGATCTGCAAGTGGAGGCGGAGGATAGTCCCTGTTTCGAGCCCTTCTGATGTTCTTGGTCTGTGATTTCACGGTTCGTGCATCGGCTCGCTAAAATCTCGCTTCTCTCGACCTTGCGTCAGGGTCCGCGTCTGCTAAGCAAGGACGTTGAACCAAAGTAGATTGTCTCTGAGTGTGAGACGCCGAGGAGGCCTCAATGGTTGAGCTTCTCATTGTTTCCTCGGTTAATGCGTTGGACCTGTGGAGGCGCTACGCTGGGGTCTGTATGGTTTAGCGCGGTGCCCGGCCACCTTTGCCGGGAGTGTCTGGAGGCCTGATATGTCCGTCCATGTGAAAAGGCGTTCGCGTCTTGTGGGGGTTGTGCTGGCCCTTGTCTCGTTTGTCCTTGCCGGGTGTAAGACTGATGGGACGGTTGAGTTTCAAGCCAATGGCGATGTGAAGCTTGACTTTACTTTCGAGGATTCGAGAGATTCCATGGCTAAAATCAAGCAAACATGCGAAGGGGTCCGACTTATAGTTGAGGCGCATGCGACGTTTATTGACTCCCCTAAGGTTGAGGACGTGACTCCTGCCGGCGGGCATCTGACGTGCAGGGTGACCTCGGACAAGCCTTTCAAAGGGAAAATGAAGCTGACCGAGCGAGACGGACAGTACCATTTCAAGTACTATGGCGCGCACGATGATGACGACACGGACTTGAGTAGGCTTAAGACGAGGATCGTGGTGAGTATGCCGGGGAAAGTGACGCGGTCCAGTCTGGGGAAGGTTCAAGGAAACAAGGTGATTCTTGAAGACCTCGACTTTCTTACCTATGGGGTGGAGATTACGGCCGAGAAGGAATCCGCCGGGTCGGCTTCATCGTCGTTGCCGGGGAAGAAAGCTGACGCGCCCTCGTCACCGGCTGGCGGATTTCCGGCCTGGGCGTGGGCCGCCGTCGGTGCCGGCGCGCTGGTCGTGATCGCTGGTCTTGCGTTCGTCGCGGGCAGGCGTCGGGGCGCGGCTAAAGCCACCGCTCGTCGTCAGCAGAGTCGGATGCCCGCCGGAAACGGCTACGAGCCGTCGTCTGGCGGGGGAAACTCGCTTCAGCAGCAGGCTTTCGGGGACGGGGCCGGGCAGGATCCGCAGAAGCGATTCCGCCCTTAGTCGGGCGCGCTTGACGTTGGCCACGCCAAGGCGTGGGTGCCTGTTGCCAGAGCGGAAACTATGCCGTGCCAGGCTTCTCTTTGAGCGCAGGCAGCCCTTCAAGTCTGTCTCAGCGGCTTCAAGGAGGTTCTTGAAAGGGCGTGGTCTGTGGATCGCTCCTGGATGCTCTGTACGGTGCCTGAGAGGGACGCGTTCCGAAGCAAGACGCGGGGGCCGGCATACCGCTTGGCGTGCCGACCCCCGTGTTTTTGTTGCGGCTGGGGTTTAGCGGGCGTTGTCCTCGTTGTCGGTTGTGCGGCGTCCGGCTTCGAGAAAGGTGACGGTCTTGTCGGTCTCGTAGGCCGTTACGTCCGTGCCCGTCTGGTCGCGGTTGCGTTTCTTCTTGTCTGCGTTGCGCGCGGGACGTCCGGTCAGGGAGGACATTGCTCGGGACGACGAACCGGTCCGAGCCTGTGGGGCTTTGCCCGTCTGTGAGCGTGCCGTCAAGGAGGATGCCCCCGTTCCACGCGACCCGGCCTGTGCCGTCAAAGCCTCGCTTCGCGTCGTCAAGCCCGCAGTTTTCGTCCCGCGGGCGGCCGTTGTCTTCCCGTTTGCCGCGGCCCCGCGGCCGATTCCTTCCTTTGAGGCTCCTGCCCCGCGGCCGTTTCCTTTCGCGTCTGGTCGTGTTGTGCGGGTTGGCGAGGCGCTGCGCGAGGACGTTCCCGCCGTGCGGGAAGCGGTTGATTCTGTTCGGGCGCTGCCGGGCTTGCCGACAGGGGAAGACGAGCCGGTGGTTTTGCGCACGGCCGTGGTTGCCCCGCGCACGATTCCACGCGAGGTTGACGCCGAGCTGGTCGGAGTGCGGGCCGCTGTTGTGGCCCCGCGCAGGATTCCTCGCCCTCCGGAGGACGAGGTGGGCCGGGCGATGCCAGAGGCCCCGCCCCGCACGATTCCACGCGAAGCGGACGACGAGGGCGCGGGGGTTCGTGCCGCTGTTGTCGCTCCGCGCAGGATTGAGCCAGACGAAGACGGCGTTGTGCGCAGCGCCGCGCCGGAGCGCAGCGCTCCGGCCCGGGAGCCCGGTGCCTCAGCCGCTCGTGCGGCGCGTGCGGCCTGGTAGGCCCTGAACCCGGCTACACCGCCGAGAACAGCTCCGCCCCCTATCGTGAGAGGATCATGATGTGCCCCTGTTCCGCCGATCGGCGCAGCATGAGGGGTCGGCGAGCCGGGAACGAACACCCCCGAAGGCACCGGCGAGTAATGCGATCCTTGCAACGACACGCCGCCGGCAGAACCTCCGTCCCTTATGGTTGGGACGTGGCCTGTGTGGCTGCCCGGAGAGCCCACCGAGAGGTCTGGACTGGCCCGCCAGTCCGTGGCCGAACGCGTCGGCGCCGACCCTGCCCTTGGCTCCCCGTTCCCCGGCTCGACTTGCCGGCGGGAATCCATATGCTGTGCCAGCCGCTCAACGAGCTTGGGATTGTCCTTGCCCAAAATCGCCCGAATCTGATCTTGAAATGGAAGTCCGCCAATAGCCGTCAACGTCCGCCCGTTCAACGTTGACAACGTCTTCGTCGCCCGCTTCTCAATCTCGGCATGCGCAACACTGCGTTGAGCCTCAAGCTGGGCGACTACTTCAGAGGCACCCTGCGACCCGGCATTCTTGCCTCCTTGGGCTATTTTACCAATATAAGCGTTGTTGATTTTTGCTAAATCCGATTGGATTTGGGCACTTTCGTGTTTGGCTTGGATTCCACCTGCCAGAGCGTCTTTGGATACGTCGATGATCTTTTGGAGATTGTCGGCGTCCTCGTACAAGCCCGTGGCGATCCCATCGAGGATCTTACAAGCGGCGTTGGCCGTGCCTCCTTCCAAACCCAAATCCGAGGCGACCTCGCGATTGATGGCGGCGATCTCGGTCAAAGAGCTCTTGACCGAGGAAAACAAGCGAAACGAATCCTCGATCGCGCTCGTGCGCCAATCCTCAATCCCATGCAGCCGGTCCGCATTCGGCGTGGCCATAACAGGCTCCTTCCCGCAATAGATGAGCGTAGGTGTTGGTGAATACGTAGATGTGTGAATGTGGACTTGTCTGTCAGGCCGCGCGTCCCTCAGACGATTTTGGAAAACGCCTCAAAGGCGGATCGAGCCTGGTTGTAGCTCTTGATGATGTCGGACATCTCCTCGGGGCGTCGGTAGGTGAACTTCGTATCCAGGGCCTGCAACCGCCCCAAGTACGCGCTCTTCTCGGACTCGTTCAATTCGAGGAAGCTGTGCAAGGCCCGGCGCATGCGTTCGATGGCGGCCTTCTGGTTGCGCGAGATGGACGAGAGCTTGCCGTCCAGCACGATCACCGAGGAGTGCAACGGGGAATGGAACTGGTCGAGCTCTCCGATGCCCGACCAATGCTCCCCGCCAGACGCCCCCGACCCTGACGAGCTAGAGCCGGACGAAGACCCCGCGGAGCCAGACGGGGGCGGGCTCAATCGCCCGGAGGACCCAGCGCCCGTCGTCGCCCCGGCGATGGCCTGAGCTGCCACCGCGAACTGATGCTGGGCGGTGTCGAACTTCTGGCCGGCGCTCTCCAACTGACTCAGCCGCTGATTAAACTTATCGGGATCCAGGCGAAACACGGACACGGCCAAACTCCTTTCCACGCCGCTACGGACGTTGAGGCAGCAAAAATGCAACAGTGAGGAAAAATAGGTAGACAAATGGATGCGGACATGAGGTCAGTATGCGGCTTTGACAGTCGCATACCGGGTTGGCGAGCAGCCGTGGATGTGGCCGTGCGCCTCGGGAGGCCTGTGGCGGCTGTAGGATCTACAGTGTTGCCACATGTATAGCCTACAGGGATTCAGCCGGTTGTCCACCCCAAAATGGGAAACCTCATGCAATAGTGTAATCAATGTCAGTGATGACGCGGAAAACTCCTTGAAACACGTCCCGGCGGAGGCAAGCCATCGGTGAAGAATCGCCTACGTATCAGCAGTTATTTGGTCATCTATAGTGTTTGGCAAAGCCTATAGAAATGTTTTCTAGTGTGAAAAATGCAAGAGCTTTCATTTTGTGTTTCATGGGAAGTTTTCGTCGTCCTCTCGCCGTCGGTGCTTGGGTCGGCGCACTGCTCTGGAGATCGGCGCACCGCTGCTTGGGCTGGCGCACTGATGTGGAGCCTGCCGCCCTGCTGCGGGGCCTGCCGCCCTGCTGCGGGGCTTGCTGCACCGCTGCCTGGGCCGCGGCGTACTGCAGCGGGGTCAGTGCACAGCGAGGGCCGACGCGCCGCTGCAGTTCACAATGCGGCCGCCGTCGTCTCTGCTTCTGGCTCTTCAGCGGGCGCTTCGTCGTGCTCGGAGCGGTCACGCGTGTAGCATCGTGTGCGGATCGTTTGCGACGCAATCGGATGACGGAGTCCTCCCGCACATTCGAAGTCGTTGGGGACGGCGAAGGATAGAGGCTGGTTGCCGCTGGCCGTCGAAAGACGACCGGTTGCCACCGGCTGTCGGAAGGCGGCTATCTGCCAGTGGCCGCCGAAAGCGACGAAGGGCGGCCGACATGCTCGGAATCAGCGGCGGGGAGTTCTTGGTGCTCCTCGTTGTCGGCGCGCTCGTTCTCGGCCCTAAAAACATAGCCGAAGCCCTGCGCGCAATGCGCAAAGGAATTGAAGCCTTGCGGCAGTGGAGCGCCGGCATGCGGGCAGGGGCCGACGGCGAATTGGGCGTCGCGGAGAAGGAGGTCGCAGCGCTCGCAAACTTGGACCTCCGCCAGCTTGACCCTCGCAGGATCGTGCGCGAAGCCGTGCGCGACGAGATGGAGGCGTGGATGGCGATGGCGGGCGCGGGCGGCGCGGGGCCCTCGAGCTCGGAGAAAGGCGCCGACCCGGCCGGGGACGGGGCGAACAGGGCGGCTAGAACGGCTGAAAGGGCAGTTTACAGCGCCGCGGCCTTCGCTCGCGCCGGTTCTGAGCGCGCCGGCTCAAGGCGCACCAGTTCGAAGCGCGCGGCCACACAGGGCGCCGACGCAGCGGCGACGAAAGGCGGGCACGACACGCAAGGTCTGGATGCGCAAGCCACGCAAGGTCTGGACGCGTGCGCCCTGCAAGAACCGGCTGCGTCCGCCCCGCACAAGCCGGCCGCCCAAGCCACGCAAGGTCTGGATGCGCGAGTCCCGCAAGAACCGGCCGCGCAAGCCGAACCCGAGCCAAATGAAAAGTCGCCGGGCGAGCTTTCTGCCGCGCGGGACTCGATTGAAGGAGACAAACTGTGAAACCCTCGCACATCATTGTTCTGGTCGTCGTTCTCGTGGTGGTCTTCGGCGCTTCGAAGCTGCCCGACGTCGCCAAATACTTTGGGCAGTCGCTCAAAGTGCTCCGGAAGGAGATGCGGGAATTCCACGACGAGGATTCGGCCTCCGCCGCCAAGCCGTCCGGCTCCTCTGCGCACGAGGGGCGGGCGCCTGCGGGGCCGCCCGCGGGCGAGCAAAAGTCGCCCGAAGGGAACGGACCGTCGTCCGACGACGGGCGAGCCTGACGCAAGGTTCCCTGTTCACAAGCACAGCGGAAAACGCAACGTGAAAGCAGATCGAGGCCGCGCGGCAGGAAGCGTGACATGACGGCAGACGGAGCCCGCGCGAAAGAGCCGCACCCGAAAAGGCCGCGCACGAAAAAGCCGCGCGCAGCAAGGGCACGGCCGTTCGATGCGAGCGGCCGGCGGCGCATCCTCGGCAGGCTGCGCTTTCTGGCGGATCGACGCCGCAATCCCGAGGGCAGGATGAGCCTGGCCAGCCACTTGGGCGAGCTTCGCTCGCGCTTCATCCGATCGCTGGCAGGGGTGTGCGTCGGCGCCGTCGTCGGCTGGTTCCTCTATGAACCGGTGCTCGATTTCATCCTCGAGCCGCTGACCGCGCTCGAGGATTCCCGCACGCAGATCAACTTCCAGACGATCGGAGCGGGATTCGACCTGAAAATGCGCATGTCTCTGTGGATTGGCGCGATCGTTTCGAGCCCCTGGTGGATCTATCAGGTCGGCGCGTACATCGGCCCCGGCCTCAAGCGCAGCGAAAAGGCCTACGGCGCGGCTTTCGGCTGCGTGGGCGTCGCGCTCTTCGCCGCGGGAGCGTTCAGCGCCGTCCGGATGGCGCCCCACGCCGTCAGAATTCTCCAGAGCTTCGTCCCCGACGGGAGCTATTCGCTGCTCGAAGCCGGCTCCTACGTCACGTTTTACACCCGGCTCGTCCTCGCTTTCGGGATCTCTTTCCTTGTTCCCGAAGTGTTGACGGCGCTGAACTTCCTCGGACTTCTCAGCGCGCGGCGCATGCTCGGCGCGTGGCGTTGGGCGGTTGTCCTCGCCTTCGTCTTCGCGGCGATCGCCAACCCCCTGCCCAGCCCGTGGCCGATGACGGTCCAGGCCTTCGTCCTCATCGGGCTCTACCTGGCCGCGGTCCTCATTGCCTGGGCCAACGAGAGAATTCGGGCGCGTCGTCGAAGCGGAGAGCGAACCGGCCTTACCGGCGAGCCGGCCTACGAATAAAATGAAAGGCAGACACAACGACTTCCAACGACACTGCGACCCAAGGACCGCGATGACCGTATACTCTCTCCTCGATCTGGCCTTCGTCGGACCGAGCGAAACGCCTTCGGACGCCTTCGCCCGGTCCGTTCTTTTGGCGCAGCGGGCGGAGCGCCTGGGCTTCGAACGCATCTGGTACGCCGAGCATCACAACATGCCGACTATCGCTTCCTCCGCGCCGGCCGTGCTCATTTCCCATGTGGCCGCGCGAACCTCGAAGATCAAGCTTGGCGCGGGCGGCGTGATGCTTCCCAATCACGCCCCGCTCATCGTCGCCGAGCAATTCGGCACCCTCGAAGCCCTCTATCCCGGCCGCATCGGCCTGGGCCTGGGAAGAGCGCCGGGCACTGCCCCGCGAACGCTCCGCGCCCTGAGGAGGGATCCGAACGCAGCCGAAAATTTCCCCGACGACGTCGCAGAGCTGCGCGGCTACCTCGCCGACGCGACGGTCACGCCGGGCGTGAACGCCAACCCTGGGCGGGGGTCCAAGGTGCCGCTTTACATCCTCGGATCCTCGCTTTTCGGCGCGCAGCTGGCCGCCGCGCTCGGCTTGCCGTATGCCTTCGCGTCCCATTTCGCCCCGGAGATGCTGGAGCAGGCGATCAACGTCTACCGCGCCCGTTTCCGGCCCAGCGAGCAGTGCGCGCAACCCTACGTGATTGCCGCCGCGAATTTCATTGTGGCGGATGAGGAGGAGGCCGCGAAAGTCCAGCATGCCGAGGTCCTTCGGCGTCGCGTGAGGATGTTCGCCAAGGGCGCCGAGGAGATTTCCGACGCCGATCTAGACGCCTACATTGCGTCCGGCAGAGCCGACCAGATCGTCGGGATGCTGAAGTATACGGCCGTTGGCACGGGCGGGGACGCCAAGCGGTTCCTCGACGGATTCGAGGCGACGACGGGCGCCGACGAGGTCATGCTCGTCAACCTCTCTCCCGGAACCGCTCAGGCGGAGCGAGGCCTCGACCTCCTCGCCCAAGCGGTTGTCCGGTCGGCGCGCTGAGCCTCAAACGCCGAACTTCTCGGCTTGTTCCCGGATCTCGCGCAGAAACTTCTCGTGGCGACCGCCGCCCTGCTTGTTGACCTGGCCGAAATGGGTCCAACGGACATTGCGCAATCCGAGTGACTTCATGACCGTGGAAATAAACGTTCCCTTGATCGGGTTGCCCGCGAACAGCCGCAGATACCACTTCGGCGCGATGGCGGTGGTGATGACCCACGATTTGCCGATGTGCTGGAGTTTGCCCTTGAGCCCGGTCTTGGTGTCGATGTAGGCCCATGGCTTTTTCATGACCTTGTCGAAGAACCCTTTGACATTGGGCATCAAATAGGACCACCAAATCGGGGACAGGACGATGAGGGAGTCCGCCTCGTCGACCAGCTTCTGGTACGCGGTGACAAGCGGATCGGCCGTTTCGCCCTTCTTGTAAAGGGACAGCTCCTCGGTCGAGTAGTTTGGATCGAAGCCGTCGGCGTGCAAGTCGATTACCTTGTAATTCTTGCCCGCCTTGTCTAGGCCGGCCGTGACCGCCTCGAGGATCGCGTGATTGAAGGATTTACTGTACGGGTGGCCGTAAACGACTAGGGTGTGAGACATTGTTCTTCCTTTCTTTGTCTCAGTGCGGAACGGTTTGCGGCACATCGCTCCATGTGTTTCGTGCGCCGGCCTGTCCGCATCGGATTTGTTTGCCGTGTTGGCATTCGGTTGTCAGGTTGGCATTCAGCTGCCGGGTCGATTCGGGTTTTCTGCGTTTGCTCATTTCTTGTCGACGCAATCTCCCCCTTCTTCATGGGCTGCTTGCTCCTCTTCCGCCGGGCTCCGGGGCTCTTCGGCGGAGGTCTGCGCCGTCGCAATCGACAGCACGGACCTCAACGCCGCTTTGAGAAAAGCGCTCCGATGGCGAACGGTTCCGGACGTCACGAGCTTCGAGTAGCCCTGAATGAAAGACCATAGGCTCACGAACAGGTCGCGCCCGGCTTCGTCGGCGCTGCGCCACGGGGGCAGAGACTGGGACTCGACGAGCCGCCCGATCTCACGGTGGACGAAGGCAAGCAGCTCCCAGCGGGCCCCCGCCCCGGCGTCGACGGCGGACGTGTTGTTGCTCGAGGGGCCGAAGAACGCGAATTCGAGGAGGTTGGGGTGCTCTTCCGAATACACGATGAGGCGTTCGCCGATGTCGAAAATTGAATCGACGGGGCTCTCGTGGGCCGCTGCGTCCGCGAGCGCGCCGAGCCTGCCGGACATCTCCTCCTGCGCGGCCTCGAAAAGAGCCGCCTTGTCTGGGAAGTGTTTGTACATCGCAGGAGTCGAGATCGAGCACGCTTTCGCCGCGGCCCCCAGAGTCACCGAGGGCCAGCCTGAGGCGTCAATGATTTCGACGGTTGCCGCCGCCAGACGGGTTCGTGTGTCCGTCCGCCGTTTGTCGCCGGACGCTTCGCCGCGTTTCGGCCGCGCGCTCGGTTCCGGAAGCTTTTTCTGTTTCGCCGACGCGGCCTGCGAATGGATTGAAATGGATGTGCCCATGGCAATAGGTTAATCCTTTTAACCTAAATCGGCAAGCGTAGAGCGTGGGCGCGCGCCGGGCAGTGTTGCGCAAGCGAGCGCGGCAAACCGCCGAAACGGGGCGATGCCGGCCTGAGCGCGGCGCGATTTGCGGCGAAGGCAAAGCGCGGCGCCGAAACAGGACGGTGAGGGCCTGAGCGTGGCGCGATAGGCAGCGGAGGCGAATCGCGCGGACGAAAGATGCCCGCGCAAACGCGGCGCGATACGCGGCGGAGGCAAGGAGTGCTGCCGAAACCGGTGATGCCCGCGCAAACGTGGCGCGATGCTCAATGTACGCGCTCGCGAAGTCTTGTGCGCCGCTCCCGCGTATCAGATAATGGTCTCGGGACGTCCGGTTTTCTGGACGTCTTGGAGTGAGTCAACGGCGATGCGGCATCCGCGCGCCGGTGGCAGGGATTGAGGCTTGGCACTGCGCGAAACTGACAGTTAGCGCGGTGTCTGAGCCCTTTTTATTGAACCGCCCCTACTTTTCGCCCAGCAGGTGTTCGCGCGCTTCGGCGTCGTCCTCGGCCCTAAGCCTGGGAACATTGCTGTACTGCGGCCGCTTGCCGAGCTTGCCCTCGTAGAAGGATCGGATTTTCTCCATGTCGGCTTTGACGTCGCCCGTCAAAACGATGCTGTGGCGCCAGCCGTATTCTTTCCGCTGCCTGTCCACGAAGCCCAGCTGAAGTGGAAGTCCCGTTTCAAGGCAGATGCGGTAAAAGCCGGACTTCCAATACTCGCGATTGGCGCGCGTTCCCTTCGGGGCGATGACGAGGGCGAATTCCTCGCTGTTCTTCGCTTCCTCGACGATCGAGCCGACGGTTCCGTTGCTTGACGAGCGATCGACCGCTATTCCGTGTGCGAGCCTGATAAAGGGGCGCGTGAAAGGATTTTTCACGAGCGATTTTTTCACCAGAAACTTGTAGTCCCGGTCGATCGACCAGAATGCCATGACCATGAAGAATCCGTCCCAATTCGACGTGTGCGGAGCGCCGATGAGAACAACCTTTTCCGGAAGCGGATCGGTGACGCAGGTCCATCGCGAGAAGCGCATGTACGTTTTGGCGACGAATTTCTTCAGGCCCATGGGAGTCCTTCCTTTGTCCTTCTCGTCGTAGTTTACGTCGTTTTAGAGCGGCGCGCCGCCTTCGGAAAAGCCAAGCGGCGGCCGGACGGGATCGGCGGGCGACGCCGAGGCGTACGCCTGTTCCGATCGGACAGTGCCCCGGGGCGGCGGGGCGTCGGCGCGACCGGGCAACTTTGGCGGCGACCCCTCCGGCGCGGGGCGCGCTCTGCTTGCTGGCGCAGATTCCCATTGCGCCGAAGGTGACTCGGCCGGCGCGGGGCGCGCTAGAGGAGGCGAGGGCGCACTAGACGAGGAAACTAGGGCGCACCAGACGAGGAGGCGCGGGGCGCGTTAGAGGAAGCTAGGGCGCGTTAGAGGAAGCGAGGGCGCACCAGACGAGGAGGCGAGGACGCGCTAGAGGAGGAATGAGAACACCGGGGAGTCCGGCTCGAGCTTTTCGATGCTCAGAGGGGATTCCTCCATGCGGGCCAAGAGTTCGCCGATCCGCTCCGGCTCCTGGATTTCAATGCCGACAAGGGCGGGCGCAGTCTCGCGGTTGTTCTTCTTCGTGAACTCGAAAAGCACGATGTCCTCGCCGTCGGTCAGCACGCCGTCGAGGAAATGGCGGAGCGCCCCGGGCTTTTGGGGGAAGGTGACGAGGAAATAGTGGCGTAGCCCCTCGTAGACGCTCGAGCGTTCCACGATGTCGGCGTAGCGCGAGACGTCGTTGTTTCCGCCCGAGACCACGCAGGCGACCGGGCCGTCGGGAAGGTCGGGGAGGAAACGGGCGACGGCGGCGCTTGCCAATGCCCCGGACGGCTCGGCGATGATGCCCTCGACCTGGTAAAGCTCGAGCATCTCGGTGCACAGGGCGCCTTCTGGGACGACGACGATCTCGTCGACGAACTGGCGCGCGATCTCGAAGGTGATGTCTCCGGCCCGCGCCACCGCCGTGCCGTCGGCGAAGCCGTCGATGCGGGGCAGGGTGACCGGATGCCCTGCGTCGAGGGCCGCACGCATCGAAGGCGCGCCCTCCGGTTCGACGCCGATGACCTTCACCTCGGGGTGGAACGTGTGCAGCCAGATCGCGGTTCCCGCCAGGAGGCCGCCGCCGCCCACGGGGACGACCACGGCCGCCGGAGGCTCGGACGCCTGCTCGAATATCTCCTTGACCACGGTTCCCTGGCCGGCGATTGTGCGCGGGTCGTCAAAGGGGTGGACGTAGGTCGCGCCGTGCTCGCGCGCATGCTCTTGTGCCGCCGCGGAGGCCTCGTCGAAAGTCGCGCCCACGATGACCTGTTCGATCCACCGCCCCCCGATGTCCGCGATGCGAGCCCGCTTCTGCCGCGGGGTTGTGGACGGCAGGAAGACTTTGGCATGGATTTTCAACTGCCTGCACGCGAAGGCCACGCCCTGAGCGTGGTTTCCGGCCGATGCGCACACAACGCCCGCCTCGCGCTCGTCGGCGCTCAGGCTCGAGATGAAGTTGTACGCGCCGCGGGCCTTGTAGGAGCGGCCCACCTGGATGTCTTCGCGTTTGAGCAGAATGTCCTGATTGCGAATGCCCGAAAGGCGAAGCGACATGTCGAGCGGAGTGCGGCGGATCGTCGAACCGAGGGTCTGGGCGGCGACCACCACATCGACTCCGGTGGGAAGCTGATTGTCCATAGGGGCAATTTTGCCACCCCCGGCGCGCCGGTGTGGATTCGTCCGCGGAGGATCCCGGCTTTCCCGCCGCTACCTGGAGCTTTCCGAACCTCTCGGTCTGCCTGATTCTTTCGGCCCCTTTAGCTGCTGTCGATCTGCTGACCCGGGTACTCTTGTTCGCGCGAGGCGGGTGGATTCGTGTTTTCGGGAGGAGGGGCGGACATCGCCCATTGGACTCTTGTGACTCAGCGTGTCCTGGGCGCTACGGGCGCTTTTGGGTCTCAGCGTCCTCGTTGTGCTCTGTGTGCTCTGTGTGCTCTGGCCACCGCCCCTGGCCGGGAGGCAGCCCCACGGACTCGAGAAGGCCGGGGAAGAGGGCTTCGATGGCCTCGTCGCGGCGTGTGAGTTGCCGGTGCTTGCCGATCGCCTCGGTGTGCACGAGCCCCGACTCTCGGAGCACTTTGCAGTGGTAGGACATGGTCGACGGTGCGACGTCGTAGTCGAAATCGCCGCAAACCTGAGGGCCGTTGCATGCGATCTTCCGAAGGATGTCGCGGCGGATCGGGTCGGACAGCGCGCTCAGGACGCCGTCAAGCTCGATGGCGTCCCGAGCCGGATGATACAGCTTCTCTTTCCCCACTGCTGGACCTTTCGTCGACTTCGACTCGAGTCTACCGTCGCAGATGCGGTGCTCCTTCCCTCAATGACGGGCGGGCCTGCCTGAGTGCATCGATGCGAACGGCCCGGTGGAGCGGCCTTCCCTCAATGACGGGGCCCGCCAAGGGCGACTGACGTGAGTTAGCCCTTGACAGCTGCGAAAGCGCGGACGGATCATTATTTCGAGAAATTTCGAAATGAAGATAGGGGGCGCCGTCGTCGGCACGCGTTGGCGACTCCGAGCTCCCGATCCGCAAGTTTGGCTCGCCCTTTGGAGTGCGTCCGGCCGTCTAGCCACGGCTTGTGGGGCAGCCTGAAAGGTGCACTTATGACTGTCCCTTCGCAGTTCACGCCCGCGTCCGAACCCACGATGCGCCTGCTCTCCTTCTCCACCTTATTCGTCATCGGCACGGATACGTTCCTCACGGCTCCGCTGCTTCCCCTGCTTCAACGGGAATTCGGGGTGAGCGTGTCTCGTTCCGGTTGGCTCGTTTCAGCCTATGCTCTCGGTTACGCTTTATTTGCTCTCATTGCGGGTCCCATCTCCGATCGTCTGGACCGCCGCAAGGTTTTGCTTGCCGGGCTGGTCGGATTCGGCGTTTTCACTGCGGCTTGCGGTTGCACGTGGGGTTTCTGGTCGCTTTTCACCGCACGCTCGCTTGCGGGCGTTGCCGCCGCCTTCGTCGCACCGCAGATCTGGGCGTCGATCCCGGTGACCGTGCCGCCAAAAGCAATTGTCAAAACCATGGGGTATGCGACTGCGGGGCTTGCGATCGCCCAAGTGGCGGGCATCCCGATCGCTTCCTTCTTGTCCTCAATGGGATGGCGCATTCCATTCTTCGCGATTGCCGCGTCCAGCGCCGTGCTGTGGACAATTCTTTATAAGGGTTTCCCGAATGTGGCGCCCGCGGCCTCCGGCGGCAGACTCTTCGCGCCTTACGCACACGTCGCCCGTTCGCACCCTCTCCTGATGTCGCTGATTGCATACTTGCTCTTCCAGACCGGTAACTTCACCGCCCTTTCTTTCATTGGATCGTGGCTGGCAAAAGACTTTGGCGCCGATCAGAACGCGATCGGCACGGCGATGATCATCATCGGCCTTGGCAACGCCATCGGCTCCTTGGCGGGGTCGCGGCTCGTTGCACGCCTCGGGGAAAGGCGTTCGCTTCTGTTCGGGATCATCGCCCTCGGCGCCATTTACCTCGGCACTGCTTTCGTGTCCAATATGTGGGTGGCCGTAATCGTCCTGGCCGTGGCGATGCTCGTCGGCGGTTTTCTGTTCCCTGTGCTGATGAGCGAGCTTCAGAGTCACACCGATCTGGCCCGAGGCACCGTGTCGTCGCTAGCGAGCGCCGCCATGTATGCGGGCGCCACCATCGGCGGAGCCATTGGCGGCTACCTGCTGTCCAGGTTCACCGGATACAGCGGAGTCGCAGTGTTCACCGTCGTTGCCTACGCCGTTTCGCTTGGTGTGTATGCGCTCGGCGGAGCTTTTAAACGAGACTCGGAGTAGGGCAAGTGCGCTTCTCGGACGGAAGTTCGCCGTCGTCCGCGGATGCCTGTGGGCGTGGCGGCTCTGCGGAACCTGTGGCGCAACGATCCGCGGCATCTTGTCGAAATCCTTCGTGGACTGCGGGCGGACGGCTTCGCCGGGCGTCGGCGCCGTCAGAGCGTGGATTGCCCGTGAGACCTTCGCCCGACTTCCGTATCCTTGAGATATGAGCGATTCCGACGACGTCGACCTTCAATTCGAGTTCGAGCGCAAGTTCTTGGTGCGCGCGCTGCCGAAGGATGTGGTTTTGCACGGCTCGAAGCAGGTGATCGTTCAGGCGTACGTATTCGCCGAGGACGGGTACGCCGTGCGCGTGAGGATCGCCTTTCCTGGAAGGGCCGTCGAGTGCCCGGCCTTCGACGAGGCGACGGACTATTTGGGCGCTTACGAACGCCGGCTTCTCACCGGGCTTCTGGCCGACGCCGAAGACGAGGCCTCCGCCTCGATGGCGGTGAAATCGCCGGCCGTCCAAGGTGAGCGCTACGAAATGGAATCCAGCTTGGACCTCGCCGTGGCAACCCAGATCATCCGGCGCTGCCCCACCGTTATCTTGAAGAATCGCTATTCGCTCTGGTACGACGAGGACGGCTGGGAATTCGACGTGTTCGCCGGCCAGAACGAGGGGCTCATCGTGGCCGAATGCGAGAGGCTCGCACCCGTCGTCGACCTGAAGATCCCCGAATTCTGCGTCACGGAAGTCTCCGACGACATGCGCTTCACCAACGACTACTTGTCAAAGGCGCCCTGGAGGCATTGGGGGCCGATGTACGCCCTCGAACTCGCTGCGCGCGGCCCGCACTTCATGAACTTGGACGGCGACGGCGGCGGACCTGGGAAGGGCGCGGGCTGAACTGGGGCGTGCATTGCGTCAAAGTTGACAAGCCCATATACCCGCGGCCTTCGCAATGGGATACCGTAGACACGGTACAAGCAATGCGGCGGGCGCCGACTCCGCCGGAAAAGCGAAAGCGAGGAAGCGATGAGCGAATCCGACATCCCACACTTGCCAGCGCCGCCGCGGGCGAAAGGGCCCGTCAACATCGTTGTCATGGGCGTTGCGGGCTCTGGAAAGACAACGATCGGCATGATGCTCGGAGGCAAACTCGGCTACGTATACGCCGAGGGCGACGAGTTCCACACGCAGGCGAACCGCGACAAGCAGGCGTCCGGACTTCCCCTCGACGACGCCGACCGCCAGCCATGGCTCGAGGCAATTCGAGACTGGATGCGGGCGGAGAACGCCGTCGGCCATTCGACCGTCGTCTCCTGCTCCGCGCTCAAGCGCAAGTATCGCGACACGTTGCGTGAAAACGGCGCTCGAACCGTCTTCGCGCACGTTGCGCCGCCCGAGGACCTCAACGCGGAGAGGATGGAAAAGAGGCGAGGGCACTTCATGAACCCTTCGCTGCTGTCCAACCAGTACGCCACTTTGGAGAGGCTTGAGGACGACGAACTTGGCTTCGTGGTCGACAACCCCGGAACTCCCGAAGAAGTCTTCGTCGAGGTCTACACGCGCCTGGCAGACCTCTGATGAATTTCACTGTCGGCTAAGTCGATTTGTGATGTCGGTCGAAAGTGCCTAAACTTTTAGACCTACGGTTGCTGCGGATCGCGTGTCTGCGGTATACCATTAGAACAGCACAACTTCATAGAGCTTGCGCCCCCATCGGGTGCGCGCAATGGCAAGACGCATCCGTCCCAAATGAGGTGAGCGTGTGGGAATCCCGGATTCCTTGCCAATTGGCTGGGTGGTTCGTTTCCGCTGCTGTCGATTCGAACCACCCAGCCTTATCTATGTCTTTGCTTTTCTCTTCGTCCACGCCTTTTCGGCGTTTTCGTTGCCCGGCATTGGCTGGAAGCCGCTCTGCTCGACGCCGTCGGCTTGTCGAAGCGTTGTCTTGTTGAATCGTTGGCGGTGTGTCGAAATGGCGGCGGCTTGTCAAGGCGTTGGCGGTCTGTCGAAGCGCCGTCGGCCTAGACGGCCGAATCCCGACTCATTGCGGCGCTTTCGACCCGTTGCGGCGGTTTCGACTTGTTCCGGCGGTTTCCCTTTGTTCCCGTGGTTTCGACCCGTTTCGGCATAGGAGAGCGGCATGACCGAGTTCCCCGTTTCGATGATCCATCCCGACGCCTCGGAGATTCTCTCCGCGACTGCTCTGTTCACCGCCCCCATCGACCTTGAGGCGGCTGCGGCGCGCGTGGGGACGCTGTGGAATGAGAGCGTCGCCTTCGAATGGGAGGAGGGCGGCAGCATTCTGCGATTTGCGCTGCGCGACGTCGTCGTGCTGCTGAGCCCTGTTCCGGGGGAAGCCGTGCCAGAAAGGGGGCGGCTTCCCGCGCACAGTTTTCATGTCGCCTTGACCTGCTTCGCGCCGATGGAGGACATCGGCGGTTTTGGGGCTGGAGCGGGAGGTTCTGGGGCTGGGGCGAGAGGCTTTGAGGCCGGAACGGGAGGCTTTGGGCGAGAACCCGGCGGTTCGGGAGGCGAAGTCGGCGATCGGGCGGCGGATGCGGGCGGATCGGGGATTCCGGGTTTCACAGGCAAGGAGATCGCGGAACTGAAGGGGCTTCCTCGCGAGGTCGGATTGAGGCGGCGCGCGCTGACCGCGCACGTCGTTCTCGCGGAAGTGGCCGACGCCCTCATGCGTGAGGAGTCTGCGGTGGGGCTCTTCCGGCCGGAGCTCGGCGTCGTGCAGCCTCCGCGGATGGTTGTCGAACTTGCGGACCTCTTGAGCAAGGGGCAGGCCCCGATCCCGCTGTGGGTGGGAATCCGGGTGTCCAAGCCGGACCTCGTTTACGGCCGGACGTTGGGACTGCCGTTGTTCGGGCATCTCGACCTTGAGGTGGTCGGGTCCCTGCACAGCGAAGAAGAGGTCTATGCGATGCTCTCAAACGTGGTCGACTATCTGCTTTCTGCCGACGCCTTCCTGCTTCCCGGGCAAAGCGTCGGGTATCGCGACGGCAAGGATCTGGCGATTTCGCAGGCTGTGAGCCCGGCCGACCGTGCGGCGGTTTTGCACATCGGGTTCTAGGGTTCGTTCCAGGGCTGTGCGGGCCTTTGAGAGCGAAAAACTCCACAATGAACCGCCGATGCGTTCGTTCCAGGGCTGCTCGGGCCTTTGAGAGCGAAAAACTCCACAATGAACCGCCGATGCGTTCGTTCCAGGGCTGCTCGGGCCTTTGTCCTCTGTGTGCGGGTGGCCTCTGTGTGCGGGGTCTGGCGGTGGGGGCTGCACGGTGTGTGATGCGCGGCTGGTGCGGGTGGAGGTCGCGCGGCTGGTGCGGAGGCGTCGTCGTCGGACGTCCTGCAAAGGTCGACTTTGCGAATAAGCAATAGAAAATATCGAACAAAAAATTGAAACTATATCAAGTTTCGTGTACAATGGGAGAAGAGGGTGACGCCGGGGATCTCGCGGAAGGAGGCGGGCACAATGACTCTCGACGACGTCGATGTGCCGGGCGTTCTTTGCCCGGCTAGGGTGGCGCTTTCTCAAGGCTTTGCCTGCGCCGGAGGCGGTGGAAGAGCGTTCGATCGGGGTCGAAAATCCGGTGTGGGTGAGTCTGTGAACGGATTGAAGGCCGACATTTCGGTTTTGGCCGGTCTGGACGTGTCAAAGGCTTCTGACGAGGAGCTTCTTGCCGGTGCCGAGGCGTTGGCAGGACTGGCCTCGCGCCTGGGAGCGGTGCGAGGTCGCTGGCTCGTTGCGATTGGAGAAAGGGGCAGTTGGCGCGCTTCGGGCGAGCGGACGCTGGTCCGTTGGAACGAGAAGGCCTCGGGGCAGTCGCCTGCTGCAGCCGCCCGCATTTGTCGGTTCATGTTCCCCTGGCGACTTTTATGCGCTTGGAAAACGCTGTCGGCGGCTGTCCTGCCCTCGGCGCAAACGATTCTCTGGAGAGTTCGCTCTCAATGTTCAAAAGCGGCGTCGCAGCAACCGGAAGCGTCGACGCGCGCGGCGTCGGCGCCGTCGAAGCAGGTGGGGCCAATGACGGTGTGAACCGCGATGCTTCAGGGCGGTGCGTCGAGACGGGCGGTCAGGGGCGGGCCGGCGCGTGTCTGGAAAAGGTTCGCCGACAACGGAAGAAGCTCGGCCCCCTCTTGGCGGTCATTCCCTCTGCAATCGATCTGAAGGCTTTGGCCGGAGCAGAGCCGGCCGCTTTTGACGATGGAACCGCACTGTCGATGTCTCAGCTTGCCCGGCTGGCATGCGACTCTTCGATTGGCCGCATCGTGCTCTCTCCGACCGGGGAAGTTCTCGACGCGGGGCGAAGCAAGCGTTTGTTCACACCTGGGCAGACTCGCGCTGTAATCGCCAGAGATCGAACCTGCCGGTACCCGGGGTGCTCGGAGACGATCCAGCACGGTCAGATCCACCATGCCTTGCCCTGGAAAAAGGGAGGCGCGACAGACCTGGCCAACGCCGTCCTCCTGTGTTGGCATCACCATGCCCTCGTCCATCGCGAGATGACGACCGTCGCCCACCACGAAGGCGGATTCGTCTTCACCCGGCCAGATGGAAGAGTCATTGGAACGCGAAGGCATGGGGTGTGAAGATGGGCCGCGAAAGACGATTGACCGCACGGCGATCGCGAGTTCAGGCTTCGCGTCGGGCGCGTGCGGCGCTACACTCTACGAGGACGGCGGAGCGATTCGACGTCTCGGTTTCAAACCGGCCCCCGTGGTGGCAGCGCGGGGCGAACCCCCGCATCCCGCACCGAATGCCCTGTTTAAAGGAGTTCTCCGTGAGCCACCGTCATGCCCGCCTAGGATACTTCGACATCGTCGCAGTATGCTTCGTCGCATTCCTTCTGCTGTCCAACATCGCCGCCACGAAACTCATCGGCGTAGACGTAGCCCTCGGAGGCTTTTCATGGCACCTGGTGTTCGACGGCGGAGCCATCCTCTTCCCGCTGACATACATACTCGGCGACGTCCTCTCCGAAGTCTACGGTTTTCGGCGGGCGCGCAGAGTCATCGTCACCGGATTCGTCGTTCAGATTCTGGCGTCTTTGACTTTCTGGCTCGTTCAGATCGCGCCGTCCGACCCCGACTACAAGAACCAGGAGGCTTTTGAAGCGGTTCTGGGCCAGGTGCCGCGCTTCGTCGCCGCCTCGCTGCTGGGATACCTCGCGGGCCAACTCCTCAACTCCCTTGTGCTCGTCAAGATCAAAAAGGCGTTCGGAGAGAAACGCCTATGGGCGCGCCTGCTCGGATCGACCGTGGTGGGAGAGGCCGCCGACACCGCCGTCTTCTGCCTCATCGCGTGGACCGGGAACGCGGGATGGGCCACGATCTTCAACCTCATGCTCGTCGGTTTCGCCTACAAAGTCGGCGTCGAAGCCGTTTTCCTGCCGCTGACCTACGCCGTCATCGGATTCGTCAAGAAGACGGACCCCGCGTATGCGAAATCCTCCCCTGAAAAGAAGGCCTCGTGCGAAGAGCGGGTTTCGTGCGAAGAGGGGGTTTCGAAGGCCGACGGCAAGGAGATTGCGAGATGACGTTTGAGATTCGAGCCCGCTTAGACGCCCACCCGCTTGCCCGCACGGGAGCGCTGGCCACCCCGCACGGCGAGATTGCCACACCCGCTTTCGTTCCGGTCGGAACCAAAGCCACCGTCAAGGCGGTGGCGCCCGAGGCGATTGCCGACGTCGGCGCGCAGGCCGTGCTCGCCAACGCCTATCACCTGTACCTGCAGCCGGGCTCCGACATCGTCGACGAAGCCGGCGGGCTCGGAAAATTCATGAACTGGCCCGG